>JBFHQK010000314.1:0-2953 GCA_041592255.1 Fontimonas sp. | reverse complement strand
CTGGCCAAGGCCGAGCGCTCACACGCCAACCGCTTCACCAAGGCGCTGCAGGACGTCGGCTGAGCCGCGCCACCGGGCGCACGGTGCCCGGAGCTGCGCATGGCAGAGAACCCGACGCTTCAGCCGCAGGGCGAAGGCGGTCTGCAGGCGCCGACGCGCCACGCGATCGCGTGGCGCGAGGCGGCCTTCTGGGACCGTGCGGCGCTCGATGCGGAGTTGCATCGGGTCTACGACATCTGCCACGGCTGCCGGCGCTGTGTCAGCCTGTGCCATGCGTTCCCGACGCTGTTCGATCTCGTCGATGCCTCGGCGACGATGGAGGTCGATGGCGTTGCGCACAGCGACTACGGCAAGGTCGTCGAGCAGTGCTATCTGTGCGACCTGTGCTACCAGACCAAGTGTCCGTATGTGCCGCCGCACCCCTGGAATGTCGATTTTCCGCATTTGATGCTGCGCGCCAAGGCGCAGGCGTTCCGCCGCGGTGAGGTGCCGGCCCAGCACCGGCGGTTGACGCACACGACCAGCATCGGCCGGCTGGCGTCGATCCCGGTCATTGCCGAGACGGTCAACGCCATCAACCGCAGTCCGACGATGCGCAAGGTGGTGCGCGCGGTGATGGGCGTGCACCCGGATGCGCGCCTGCCCGAGTACCAGCATCCGACCGCGCGCCGCCGCCTGCGCGAGACGCCGCCGCCGCCGGTCGTGCAGTCGGCGGGGCCGACGCGCGGTCGCGTGGCCGTGTTCGTCACCTGCTACGGCAACTACAACATGCCGCAGGCGGTCGAGGATCTGGTCGCGGTGTTCCGTCACAATGCGATCGAGGTCAAGCTGGTCGAGCGCGAGCAGTGCTGCGGCATGCCCAAGCTGGAGCTGGGCGATCTCGACAGCATCGCGCGCTACAGTCAGGCCAATCTGCCGGTGCTGGCGCAGGCGGTGCGCGAGGGCTGGGATATCACCGCGCCGATTCCCTCGTGCGTGCTGATGTTCCGCCAGGAGATCCCGCTGCTGTTCCCCGACGACGCCGAGGTGCAGCGCGTACGCCGCGCCATCTTTGACCCTTTCGAGTATCTGATGCACCGGCATCGGGCGGGCCTGCTCGACACGCACTTTGAACAGCGGCTGGGCAAGGTCGCCTATCACGCCCCCTGTCATCAGCGCGTGCAGAACATCGGGCCGAAGACCCGCGAGTTGCTGGCGCTGATCCCCGGCACGCAGATCGAGGCGGTCGAGCGCTGCTCCGGACACGACGGCACCTATGGCGTCCGCGATGCCACCTACGAGCGCTCGATGAGCATCGCGCGTCCGGTGGTCGCGCGCTTCAAGCAGGCTGGGCCCGATCATGTGGCCAGCGATTGCCCGATGGCCGGAGAGCATCTGGCGCATGGGATTGACCGTGCACGGCATTCGGTGCATCCGATCTCGCTGCTGCGCCACGCCTACGGGATCTGAGCGCCATGGAGCCGCTGCGCGCCGACGACCTGTTCAGCCTCGAGCAGTACGCGCGCAAACGTGCGGAATTCCGCCAGCTTGCGATCGAGCACAAGCGGCGGCGCACCGTGCACCTGGGGGCGCATCTGACCCTGCTGTTCGAGGACCGCCTGACGGTGCAGTACCAGGTCCAGGAGATGCTGCGCATCGAGCGCATTTTCGAGCCTGACGGGATTGCCGACGAGCTTGCCGCCTACAATCCGCTGGTGCCCGACGGGCACAACTGGAAAGCGACACTGCTCATCGAGTTTGCCGACGAGGCCGAACGTCGCCAGCGCCTGGTCGACTGGCGCGGCATCGAGCGCGCATTCGTCCTGCAGGTCGGCACGCTGCCGCCGGTCACGGCGATCGCGGATGAGGATCTGGAGCGCAGCAACGCGGAGAAGACGTCCGCGGTGCACTTCCTGCGCTTCGAGCTGAGCGCGGAAATGATCGCGGCGGTGCGTGCGGGCGCGCCGGTTGCGTTCTGTGTCGAGCACGCCCGTTGCCGGGAGCGTGTCGAGCTCACCGATGCGCAGCGCGTTGCGCTGCGCGCCGACCTGACGACCTGAGCGCGCTGCGGGATGCGCTACTTGACCACGCGCAGCGTCGGTCGGCCCGGGCGCGGCGGTTTGGGCGGCTCGGGTTCGGGCGGCTGAGCGCCCGCTGCGGCAGCGGCCTCGGACGGCGCCTCGACTTCGCCGAACAGCACGCCTTCTCCATTCTCGCGCGCGAAGATGGCCAGCACGGCGGCGGGCGGGAACTGCACGTCGCAGGGGCGGCCGCCGAAGCGTGCCGAGAACCAGAGCGGGTCGCCGCTTAGGTCCAGATTCTGCACTGCGGCGGGACTGACGTTGAGGGTGATGCGGCCTTCCTGGACGTATTCGCGCGGCACCACCACGCCCGGATGATCGGCCGCAACCAGCACGTGCGGCGTATAGCCATTGTCACAGCACCACTCGTAGATGGCGCGAATCAGATACGGACGGCGGGACTTGCTCATCGACGAAATACGCAGGACAGGAAAACCAAGGCGCGTACACCGGCGGCACCGGTGCGGGGTACTGCTTAGCGCAGGCTCGATTGTACGCTGGGCCGCGCGAGCACGCGCTGCGCGTAGAGTTGCAGGGCGACGTCGTCGGGCAGCTTGAGCGGTAGCGCGGGCAGGCACGACAGCAGCGCGGCCCAGGCGCAGTCGGCGAGGTTGAAGTCCAGGCCCAGGCACCAGCCGCGGGCGGGAAAGAAGCGGCTGCAGGCGTGCAGGCTTTCGCCGAGCTGCTTGCGTGCGGACTTGGCTTCCGCGGCCTTGGGTGCGACGAGGATCGACTGCGCCAGGGGCAGCAGTTCGTGCTCCAGGCGGGCGAGCAGCATGCGCACCCGCGCACGCGCGGCCGGGTCGGGCGGCAGCAGGCGCGGGTGCGGGTAGCGCTCGTCGAGGTACTCGACGATGATGCCGGCCGGAAACATCACCGCGTCGCGGTCGG
Source organism: Fontimonas sp. (assembly GCA_041592255.1). Lineage (GTDB taxonomy): Bacteria > Pseudomonadota > Gammaproteobacteria > Nevskiales > Nevskiaceae > Solimonas. Next base: position 2 of record JBFHQK010000314.1, on the reverse strand, counting down.
CG
>JBFHQK010000313.1:0-2956 GCA_041592255.1 Fontimonas sp. | reverse complement strand
CGGCAGCTGCGGAAACGGGCGCGACAGGCTGTCGAGCAGGCCGTGAATGACGTCATCGCTGTGATCGGCGCCGTTGGGCAGCACCTGAATCGCGTACTCGCCGAAGGACAACAGTCCGGCGATGCCGCGTTCACCGACGGCTTCGCGGATGCGGGCGCCGATCTGTGCGGCGACCGCTTCGGCCAGATCGCTGCCCAGCGCCGCCACCCCCTGCTGGAACTCCCGCAGCGACAGCAGCAGAAGACTCCAGGCCGCGTGGCGGCCGCTGCCGGCGCTGTCGGAAATGCGCGCTTCGAAGGCGGCGCGCGTCAGCAGACCGGTCACCGGATCCATCCCGGTGCGCAACTCCATGCGCAGGCGCTGGGCATTCTCGGCGCTGACGTCGTCGTGCAGCGCGTGGAAGTGCGAGACGTGGTCGTCGCTGGCAAACGGCGATATCGTCTGCCGGACGGGGTAGGCGATGCCGTTGCGGTCGCGGTCCACGGTTTCGCCAGCCCAGACCTTGCCGGCCCGGATGGTGCTCCACAGATCGCGATAATAGCGTACGCCCTGCTTGCCGGACTTGAGGAAGCGCGGGTTCTGACCGATGGCCTCCTCGCGCACGTAGCCGTACAGGCGGGTGAAGGCCGGATTGCACCAGACGATGGTGCCCTCGCGATCAGTGATGAATGCCGCATTGCCGGCGCCTTCGAGCGCGCGCGCGAGCAGGTGCTGCTGCCGCAGCATCGCGATATCGCCGAGCAGCTGCTGCAGTTGCTCACGGATGGCGAGCAGGCGGGACACGACATCGTCGCCGAAGGCCATGGCATCGGGCGAGAACAGTTCGATCAGATGGCGACCCAGCGCGCTGTCGACCACCATCGCGCAGCCCTGTCGCAGCTGATCGCGGTCGGCACCGTCGCGCCAGCAGACGAAGCGCTCATCGTCGAGCGCCAGTGCGGCGACGCTGCCGCTGTCGAGCGCCATCGCCGCGAGGCCACGGCCGACCACCGAGCCGTCCCAGCGCTCTGGCAGCCGTTGCAGGTCCGACCACAGACGTGACGAGCGCGACGTGCCGAGCACGCTGACCACGCCATGCGCCTCGTAGCGCCCGACCAGCGCCAGCGCAACGTCGAACGCCCGAGCCAGTCCCTCGCTCAGGCGCTCCCAGATTGCATCACCATCCGGCTGTCGAACGGCTGTCGCGTACAGTTCATGAAAAAGGCAGTCGAGCGTAGCCGGGCGCGCGGTCATCACGGGTGTCCATCCTGAAGCGTAAGCCTGAAACCAAGCCGCCGCCTGCTCATTGATCTGCGTCAATGTCGGATGCCATACCTGCCACGCGCAGCCGCCCGCTGCCCCTGGCGCGGGTCCGCTTCAACCGGACTGCCGCCGACACCGCCGCTGCGTTGGCGCGACGGGCGAGCGCTCGCGGCAGCGGTTCAGCGCTGCTGTGCGCGTGCGTCCTCGCGCATCTTGCGGCGGACAAAGACGTACAGGTAGGCCGCGATCACGATGACGAAGGCGATGACACCGACACTCATCAGGCCGACGTCCGAGCTGAACAGGTCTTGCACGAGTTTCATGGCAGGCTCCTTTCGCGTCACGCGCTGCATCACAGCACAGCATGGGACGGATTGCAGCAGCGCGCACGCGCGGGCGCCGCGCGCATTGACACGCGTCAAGCTGGCGACCGCGCCGCGGCGCGGGCGGCGCGCGCGGCAGGCTATCCTTGCGCTTCACCTGGAGCCAGAGCGGTGCGCGTGCAGCTTCCCTTTGCGATCGGGGTGATGGCCAAGGCGCCGGTCGCCGGTGCGGTCAAGACCCGGCTGATTCCGCTGCTCGGCGCCGACGGTGCCGCCGACCTGCAGCGCACGCTGTGCCGGCGGGCGCTGGCTACCGCCTGCGCGGCTGCGCCGGGCGCGGTGACGCTGTTCACCGCCGGCGACGACGAGCGCGGATTCTGGGCCGAGTGCCGGGCCGGGTTTGGCATGCCGGTCGCGGTGCAGCGTGGCGCCGATCTCGGGGCGCGCATGTTCGATGCGCTGTCCCGTCTGCTGGAACACAGCGCCGCCGCCGTGCTGATCGGCACCGACTGCCCGGCGCTGACGCGCGCGGACCTGGCTCGGACCCGGACCCGGCTGGCGTCGGCGCGGATGGTGTTTGCGCCCGCCGAGGACGGGGGCTATGTCCTGGTCGGCGCGCGGGAACTGGCGCGTGCGGCGTTCCACGGCATCGCCTGGGGCGAAGACAGCGTGATGCGGGACACGCGCCGCGCGCTGCTCGCGCTGGGCTGGCGCGCGGGCGTCGACTGGCAGGAACTGCCCCTGCTGTGGGACGTGGACCGTCCGGCCGACTACGTGCGCGCCCGCGCAGCCGGGCTGCTGGATGCGCCGGCGCCGGTCGGTGCCGGCCTCAGAAGCGCTCCACCCAGGGCCTGAGCGCGATCTCCCAGCTCCAGGCGCTGCGCGGCTGGTGCAGCAGGTGCAGGTAGCTCGCGGCGATCGCGTCGGGGTCGAGCATCGAGTCCGGCGTCGTGCCGGATGCGGGACGGCCGGGGGTGCGGATCACGCCGTCGATGACCACGTGGGCGACATGAATGCCCTGCGGCGCGAGCTCGCGCGCCAGGCTCTGCGCCAGGCCGCGCAGCGCAAACTTGCCCATCGCGAAGGCTGCGGAGCGCGGGTATCCCTTCAGGCTGGCGGAGGCGCCGGTGAACAGAAGGGTGCCCTGACCCTGCGGCAGCATCCGGCGCACCGCCTGCTGCGCTACCAGAAAGGCGCCGAACGCGTTCACCGCGAGCGAGCGTGCGACCGCTTCGGGATCGAGCTCGATGACCGGTGCGGCGATGCGCAGACCCGGGTTGTAGATCACCACGTCGGCGCGCTCGGAGGCCCTGTCGAGCTGCGCGAACAGCTGCTCGACCTGCACGGCGTCGGACGCATCGCAACGGTATGCCTGCGCGCCAGTCTGGGCG
>JBFHQK010000312.1:0-2966 GCA_041592255.1 Fontimonas sp. | reverse complement strand
GTCAGCCCGCCTCGCATCCCGTGATCCCGCTCATGCTGGCGAACCCACAGCCTCAGCGTCTCCGGCGTACAGCCGAACTTCCCGGCTATCGAACCGATCGCCGCCCACTGCGAATCGTGTTCGCCCTGGTGCTCCAGCACCATCCGCACTGCACGCTCCCGGACTGTCGCGGATCGCCACTATGGAGCCAAACCGGGATCGGCGTAATGGAGCCAGGCGATGATCGCCGTAATGGCGCCAGCGGATGATCGGCGTATTGGAGCCACGCCGGGATCGGCGTAATGGAGCCGGTCGATGCTCGGCGCAATGGCGCCACTGGGGTGAGCTAGAAATCGGGGTCTCGGATCTTCCTTCACGACCGCTACCCTCGCGGCCTTTTGGCCGGAGGGCGCGGTGAGCAATCGGAGATTCGAGATGTATCACTACCGACAGGTCCTGGTGCGCATGCGCCAGGGCGACACCGACCGGGCGATCGCGCGGTCCGGTCTGATGGGCCGGCGCAAGGCCGGCGAGGTACGCGAGCTGGCCGCATCCCGCGGCTGGCTCGATGCGGCGGCACCACTGCCCGACGACGCTGAGCTGGCCTCGACGTTCGAGCGCACGGCGACGCTGCCACCGTCCTGCGTCTCATCGCTGGCGCCATTGCACGATCAGATCAAAGCCTGGGCCGAAGCCGGCATCCAGGGCACGACGATGCACGCGGCGCTGGTGCGCAATCACGGCTATACCGGCAGCTACTCGGCGGTGCGGCGCTTCCTGCAGGGCCTGGCGGCCTCGCGTCCGCCGGACGCGACCGTGCGCCTGGCCTTCGCGCCGGGCGAGGCCGCACAGGTCGACTTCGGCGCCGGCCCGGAGCTGGTCGACGGCAGCACCGGCGAGATCCGCAAGACCTGGTTCTTCGTGATGACGCTGTGCTGGTCGCGTCACCAGTACGCCGAGCTGGTGTTCGACCAGCGCGTCGAGACCTGGCTGGCCTGCCACCGCCGCGCCTTCGAGTGGTTCGGCGGCGTGCCGGCGCGGATCATCATCGATAACGCCAAGTGCGCGATCACCCGCGCCTGCACGCGCGATCCCGAAGTACAGCGCGCCTACGCCGAGTGCGCGGAAGGCTACGGCTTTCGCATCGATCCGTGCCCGCCGCGCGATCCGCAGAAGAAGGGCATCGTCGAAGCGGGGGTCAAGTACATCAAGCGCAGCTTCCTGCCGCTGCGCACGTTTCGCGATCTGGCCGACGCCAATCGCCAGCTCGCGGACTGGCTCATGGGCGAGGCCGGTAATCGCAGCCACGGCACGACGCGCGAGCAACCACTGGCGCGCTTTGCGACGGAGAAACCGCTCCTGCAGTCCTTGCCGGACGTGCCGCCGGTGCTGGGCGTCTGGGCCGGCGTCACCGTGCATCGGGATGGCCACGTGCAGTTTGAGTCGGCGTACTACTCGGTGCCGTTTGCGCTGATCGGACTGAAGCTCTGGCTCAAGGCGACGGCCGGCACCGTGCAGCTGTTCCGCGAGCACGTGCTGGTGGCCACGCATCCGCGGCAGACGCGCAAGGGTGCACGCGCGACCGTGCGCGATCACCTGCCGCCGGAGGCGATCGCCTGGGCGATGGCCGATCCGCAGTGGTGCCTCAAGCAGTCCGAGCGCATCGGCGCGTCCTGCCACGCGCTGATCCGGCGGCTGTTTGCTGATCGCGTGCTCGACAACCTGCGCGCGGCTCAGGGCGTGATCCGCCTGGAGAAAAGCTACGGCGCGATCCGCGTCGAAGCGGCGTGCACACGGGCGCTGTCCTTCGACGCCCCGCGCTACCGCACCGTCAAGGACATCCTCGCCAAGGGTCTGGACCAGCAGCAGGCCGCGCTGGCCTTCGACGGCCTGGCCGACACCTACACCCGCGGCGGCCGCTTCTGCCGCGACACCCAGTCCCTGCTCAAGCACTGAGACACGACCATGAATCCCATTCCCGAACTCACCCCGCATCTCAAGCAGCTGCGCCTGTCCGGCATCCTCGACTCGCTGGAAACGCGCAACCGCCAAGCCATCGACAGCAAGCTCGCTTACACCGAGTTTCTCGCGCTGCTGATCCAGGACGAAGTCGCCCGCCGCGAGCAGAAGAAGCTCCAGACCCGGCTTCGCCGCGCGTCCTTCCGCGCGCAGAAGACCATCGAGCAATTCGACTTCGCGCGCCTGCCGGGCCTCAACCGCGCGCTGATCCAGGATCTGGCCACCGGGCGCTATCTGGACGAGAAGGTTGCCGTGCTCGTCGCCGGGCCCTGCGGCACCGGCAAGAGCCATCTGGCCCAGGCGCTGGGCCACTGCGCCGTGCGCCAGGGCGCTGACGTGATCTTCACCACCCAGACCCAGCTCGTCGGCAGTCTGCACGCGGCGCGTGCCACCGGCGTCTTCGACCGGCGCTTCGCGCACTATGCCAAGGCCGATCTGCTCATCGTCGACGACTTCGGCCTCAAACCGCTGCGACCGCCGCACGACGAGGATTTCCACGATCTGATCGCCGAACGCTACGAGCGCGCCGCCACGATCCTGACCAGCAACCTCGACTTCGAGGAGTGGGGTGATGCGTTTCCAGCCAACAAGGTGCTCAGCGCCGCCACCCTCGACCGCCTGCGTCACGGCGCCTATCGCGTGATCCTCGACGGCGATTCCTATCGCGCGCCGCGGCCGCTGCCGGAGACGCCATCAGCGCGGCCCGAGAACACGCCGAAATCAGCACTTGCCAAAGCGGTCAGAAACGCCTGATTCTTCGCCCGTCCGAGACCCCGGTTTCGGTCACTTGCCGGTGGCGCCATTACGCCGATCTTCGCTGGCTCCAATATGGCGATCCGTGACACCTCGACGCCGAAACCCGTACGCGCTCGTGGATCGTGGAGTGCCTGCGGTGATTCTCGCGCCCCGCAATCGTTCGAGCGCGCGCGTGCCGCGCGCTGCGCGCTTCTTCGGCTACCGCTGCTCGG
>JBFHQK010000311.1:0-2971 GCA_041592255.1 Fontimonas sp. | reverse complement strand
TCGATGTAGTGGGCCGGCACCGGGGCGCCGTCCGGGCCCTTGCGCTGGCCGGTTTCCATCGGGTGCGCCATCAGAATCTTGACATCGACCTTGTCGCCGGTCGCGCTAGCGCGGATGCGCATTGGATCTGCCATCGTTGTGCTCCGTATTGATGTGCTCAGCCGCCGCAGCCGCCCAGGGTCACTTTGACCGGCTTCTGCGCATAAAAGTAGCCGTCCGCGGTCTCGACCAGCGCAATGATCATGCTGGTTTCGGAAACCTTGACCCGCGTCGAGATGTAGGGGTCCGTCCCCTCCGGCACTTGGAATTTCGCCGACAGCATGCTCGGATTCTTCTCGACCATGATCGCGATCGAGCGCGTACCGGCGAGCGCGCTTTCGACGGTCACCGGCACGACCGCGCCGTTCTCGGCAATTTCCGGTGCGCTCAACTGCACGTCGGCCGACTCCTTTGCGCCGCTGGCGCCGTAGGCCTTGAGCACCTCGTCCAGCGACTTGGCCGCAAACGCGGCTTCATTGCGCTCGCCGGCAAACGCGGCGATGGGGCGCAGCACGGTAACCGCGGCCAGCGCGGCAGCCCACTGCCCGCAGGTGGCGAGAAAATGACGACGCGATGACTTCATGGTGTGACTCCTCACTCTGATGGGGCGCCCGCAAGCACCCATTCGATAATGGATTTGATGTCCGCTTCCGGAACGTGCGCCTGCGGCGGCATCGGCACGCTGCCCCAGGTACCGACGCCGCCGGCGCGCACTTTTTCCAGCAGGCGGGCGTGCGCATCGCTGCCGTACTTGCGCGCGATATCGGCAAACGCCGGGCCGACGATGGCTTTGTCGACGCCGTGACAGGCCGAACAGGCATACTCGCGCGCCAGGCGGACGCCGCGCGCCTCGGCGCTGGCCTCGGCGGCCGGACGCGCGGCGGCGTAGTGGCGGAAATTGGCCGCGACATCGCCGTAGAGCTGGGCAGTGAAGTTGGCGGGCAGCTGCGAGGCGATCTCGACCTGCGTCTCGCAGTTCTTCATGCACGCCGTGTTGCGGACATCGGGCTTGCCGTCGACCGTCCCCATGCCGTGGTCGCGGGTATACCCGTCACGGTTGGGCATCACCACCTGGGGCAAGGACTGCTGATCGAGCTCGGCGTCGGCGGGCAGGATGTCGTTGAGATGCAGCACATAGGCGGTGATGGCGTAGGTTTCGTCCGCCGTCAGCGTCTTTGGCGCCGTGAACGGCATCGCCCGGTAGATGTAATCCCACAGCGTCGTCGCGTAGTTGAGCTTGCTGCCCACGGTGCGCGTCGGTGCATTGGTTTTCAGCGAGCCGACGCCGCCGGCGATGGCCATGTAATCGTTGCTCTCGCCGAACACGCCGTGGCAGCTGGCACACTTGTCGTCGTAGAGCATCTGGCCGTCGGCCACCGAGCCGCGGCCGGGCGGCAGCCCCTGGCCGTCCGCGCGCACATCGATGTCCCACTGCGCCACTTCGGCCGCAGTCGCCGCGCGGCCGAGGCCGTAGTCCGCCGCCGCGGCCGGCAGCGCCAGCACCAGCGCGGCAACGGCGATTGCCATGCGCTCAGACCTGGACATTGTGGACCTCACCGCTGGGATCGATCTTCCAGGTCTGGATCGCATTGTTGTGATAGATCGAGCGCGACCCGCGCACCTCGCGCAGCTGCCGCATCTTCGGCTGCACGTAGCCGGTTTCGTCGATGGCGCGGCTTTGCAGCAGCGCCGGATCGCCCTGCCAGTTCCAGTCAAGCCGGAAGCGCGTCAGCGCCTTGGGCAGGATCGGCCCCTGCAGCTCGGCGGTACGCCAGTTGCGGCCGCCGTCGGTGGAGACATCCACGCGCTTGATGCGTCCGCGCCCCGACCACGCCAGGCCGGTGATCTGGTAGTAGCCGCGATCGAGCAGCTTCTGCCCGCCCGAAGGCGTGGTGATCACCGACTTGCACTCCTGCACCCAGGTGTACTGACGGCTGAGTCCGCCCGGCATCAGGTCGCTGTAGTGCAGCGTCTCTTCACGGGTGTGCCAGGGCTGGTCACCGACTTCGAGACGGCGCAGCCACTTGACGCTGGATACGCCCTGCGCGCCCGGGACCAGCAGGCGCACCGGATAACCCTGCTCCGGGCGCAGCATCTCGCCGTTCTGCCCATAGGCCACCATCACGTCGTCGAGCGCCATCTCGATCGGCAGCGTGCGCGTCAGACCGGCGCCGTCGGCGCCTTCGGCGAGGATGTACTTGGCCTTCTTGCGGTCGAAGCCGGCATCGTCGAGCAGGGTCGACAGCATCACGCCGGTCCACTCGGCGCATGACAGCATGCCGTGCGTGTACTGGACCGTCGGCACCGAGACGTTGGCCCACTCCATCGCCGAATTCGCGCCACATTCGACGAAATGGATGCGCGACACCGACGGGAAGCGCAGCAGGTCATCCATGGTGTAGACCTTGGCCTGCCGCACCAGTCCATTGATCATCAGCCGGTGCTGCGCCGGATCGATGTCCGGCCGGCCGGCGTGGTTGCGCTCGAAATGCAGCCCGTTGGGCGTAATGATGCCGAACAGGTTCTGCAGCGGCGTGAACGCCACCGACGAGTGCGGCGTCGGCGTCAGGCCCGGCGACTCGCGCCGGACGATGCCGCGTTCGAACGCCGACGGCAGTCCGTAAGGATTGGCCGCAACCGGCTTGCCCAGCGACTTCGACCAGGGCGGCACCCCGAGTCCGTCACCACTGCCCGCCAGCGCGCCGGCCGCCGTGGCGCCGGCGCCACCGGCCAGCAGCATCTTCCGCGCGCGCCGGCGCGATCGCGCCGCCGGCGGCAAATGATTCTCCGGCGCCGGGACAATACGACCCGGCCGTTGTGAACCTTGCGTCATCTCCTCTCCTCGCGCAGGACGACGTTGATGTTCTGTCTACTTCACTCCCGTACTGGGTACGGTATCCGCTTTGCCAGGCCGCCGCGACCCCAGCCGCAC
>JBFHQK010000310.1:0-3021 GCA_041592255.1 Fontimonas sp. | reverse complement strand
GGCCGGAGTCTGGGAGATGGTGCAGCCGCGGCTGGTGTACGGCGAGAACATCGCCCAGGCGGCGCAGTTCGTCGCCTCCGGCGGCGCCGAAGTCGGCATCCTCGCGCTGTCGCTGGCGCTGCACCCCGAACTCGCGCGCCAGGGCGATTACGCGCTGATTGCCGACACGCTGCACACGCCGCTGCTGCAGGGCTTCATCGTCACCCGGCGTGCGCAACACCATCCGCTGGCCCATGCCTTCGCCGACCATGTGCAGTCGGCCGCGTCGCGCGCGACGATGGCGCGCTACGGCTTTGCGCTGCCGGCCGCTGCCGCAGCGCCGGCGCCGTGACCGTGACGCTGTCCGCCGAGGACTGGGCGGCGATCCGGCTCACCGCGGCGCTCGCCGCGGTGGTCACGCTGATCCTGCTGGCGATCGGCACGCCGATCGCGTGGTGGCTGACGCGCACGCGCTCGTGGTGGCGGCACCCGGTCGCGGCGGGGGTGGCGCTGCCGCTGGTGCTGCCGCCGACGGTGATCGGCTTCTATCTGCTGCTCGCGATGGGGCCGCAGGGCTGGCTCGGCCAGCTCACCACCGCGCTGGGTTTGGGGCTGCTGCCATTCACCTTTCCCGGCCTGGTGGTGGCGTCGGTGCTGTATTCGATGCCCTTTGTCGTGCAGCCGCTGCAGAACGCATTCAGCGCCATCGGCGAGCGCCCGCTCGAGGTGGCGGCGACGCTGCGCGCCGGGCCGCTGGACCGCTTCTTCACCGTCGTGGTGCCGCTGGCAGCGCCGGGTTTTGTCACCGCCGCGATCCTCGGCTTTGCGCATACCGTGGGCGAGTTCGGCGTGGTGCTGATGATCGGCGGCAGCATCCCCGGCGCCACGCGCGTCGCCTCGGTGCAGATCTACGATCACGTGCAGGCCTTCGAGTTCGCGCGGGCGCATGGGCTCGCCGGCGCGCTGCTGCTGTTCTCCTTCGCGGTCCTGCTCGCGCTGTACGCCTTCGACGCGACGCGGCGCAACGCACGATGAGCACCGGCCTGCACGCACGGCTGGAGGTCGAGCATCCGGGGTTCCGGCTCGACGTCGACCTGCAGCTGCCCGGCCACGGCGTCAGCGCGCTGTTCGGCGCGTCCGGCTGCGGCAAGACCACCTGCCTGCGCGCGATCGCCGGCCTGGAGCCACAGGCGCGCGGCCGGGTCTCGCTCAACGGCGAGCACTGGCAGGAGAGCGCGCGCGGGCTGTTCCTGCCGCCGCACCGACGCGCGCTCGGCTACGTGTTCCAGGAAGCCAGCCTGTTCACGCACTTGAGCGTGCGCGGCAATCTCGAGTACGGCCTGCGCCGCAGCGGCGCGCGCAGTGCCGAGGCGCTGATGCGGATCGCCGCACTGCTGGGCATCGAGGCGCTGCTGGATCGCCGGCCGGCGACGCTGTCCGGCGGCGAGCGTCAGCGCGTCGCGATTGCGCGCGCGCTGCTGGCGCGGCCGCGCCTGCTGCTGTTCGACGAGCCGCTGGCGGCGCTGGACCTGGCGCGCAAGAGCGAGATCCTGCCGTATCTCGAACGCCTGCACGACGAGCTGAAGATCCCGTCGCTCTACGTCAGCCACAGTCCCGACGAGATCGCGCGGCTGGCCGATCACCTGGTGCTGCTCGACCGCGGGCGCGTCGTCGCCAGCGGCCCGCTGCAGCAGACGCTGGCGCGCCTGGATCTGCCGGCGCATCTGCTCGGCGACGCCGGCGTGGTGATCGACGCCACCGTCAGCGCGCACGATGCGCGCGATCACCTGGTCTGCCTGGAATTCGCCGGCGGCACCCTGTGCGCGCCCGAACGCGCCGCGTCGGTCGGCCACAGCCTGCGCTGCCGCATCGATGCGCGCGACGTCAGCCTGACGCTGGAGCGGCAGCGCGGCACCAGCATCCTCAATTTGGTGGCAGCGGTGATTGTCGACGCCACCGAGACCACGCACCCGGCACAGCTGCTGGTGCGCCTCGACGCCAACGGCACGCCGCTGCTCGCGCGCATCACCCGCCGCTCGTGGCAGGCGCTGGCGCTGGCGCCGGGCAAGGCGGTATGGGCGCAAATCAAGGCCGTGGCGCTGGTCTGAGCGTATCGTCCCACCTCCTCCGACCGCCACCATGACCATGATCTCCGTCGACGAAGCCATGACCCGGGTTGCCGGCGCGCTCGTGCCGCTGGCCGCCGAGCGCATCCCCGCCGCCGACGCGCTCGGCCGTGTGCTCGCCGCCGACGTGCACTGCGCCCATCCCCTGCCCCTGTTCGACCAGAGCGCGGTCGATGGCTACGCCGTGCGCCATGCCGATCTGGGCACGCCGCCGGTGCGGCTGCCACTTTGCGCCACGGTCGCCGCAGCGGCGCAGCCGCAACGCACCCGCCTGGCCGCCGGCAGCGCCGCACGCATTCTCACCGGCGGACTGATGCCCGAGCACGCCGACACCGTGGTGCGTCAGGAGCTGACGCAGCGCGAGGACGGCGCCGTGATCATCCTGCAGTCGGTGGCGCCGGGCACCGACACCCGCCGCGCCGGCGAGGAGATGGCTGCCGGCGCCACCGTTGCCGCCGCGGGCAGCGAAATCACGCCCGGACTGATCGGCGCGCTGGCGCTGGCCGGGGTCCACCAGGTCAGCGTCCGCGTGCGCCCCCGCATCGTCGTGCTGGTCACCGGCGACGAGGTCGTGCCGCATGGTGCGCCGCTGGCGCTGGGCCAGGTCCCCGACGCCAACGGTCCGCTGCTGCGCGCACACCTGACGCAGTGGGGCTGTCCGCCGCTGCGGGTCGACTACGTGGCCGATACCGAGCAGGCGGTCAGCGACGCGCTGGCGCGCGCCTTTGACGACGCCGACCTGGTGCTCACCACCGGCGGCGTTTCGGTCGGCGACTATGACTTCATCCCCGCCGCGACCCAGCGCCTGGGCGCCGATCGGGTGCTGTGGAAGGTGGCGCAGCGGCCGGGAATGCCGCTCTACGTCGCCCGCCGCGGCCGCAGCCTGCTGTTCGGCCTGCCCGGCAACCCCGCCTCG
>JBFHQK010000309.1:0-3025 GCA_041592255.1 Fontimonas sp. | reverse complement strand
CCGCCGACCGCAGCCAGGCGCGCCTGCTGCAGGCGCTGCCCGACGACACGACGCTGGTCGAGGTTGAAACCCTGGAACATCCGGAGGGCCGCCTGCGCGATCACGAACTGGTCAGCGACGCCCCGGGCATGTCGGTCGGTCCAGGCTACCGGCAGGGCTCGGCGACGCAGAAGGGCTCGCCCGGCGAGCACGAGGCCCAGCGCTTCGCCCAGCGCCTGGCCCGGCGCCTCAATGAGTTGCGAACCGACAACGCCATTGCCCGTCTCTACCTGATCGCCGAACCGCATTTCCTCGGCCTGCTGCGTGCCGAGATCGACGAGGACACGCGCCGGCTAGTCGCCGGTGAAGTGCACCGGCGACTCGTGACCGAACCGCTTCCGGAACTGCGCGCCGCGCTGCCGGCACAGCTATGAGTCGCGCCATCGCCGCGCCGGATGCGACCGCGCACCGGCAGGGTGGCGGCTAGGTTTTCTGCGCGCGCTCGATGATGCCGCTGGTCGAGTAGCCGGCGTGGAAGTCGAGCACGGCAACGCGACCGCCATTGGCGGTCACGACGTCGTAGCCTGCGATCTGTTCCGGGCGGTAGTCGCCGCCTTTGACGAGGAGGTCCGGCAGCACCCGGGCGATCAGCCGGGCCGGCGTATCCTCGGAAAACGGCACCACCCAGTCGACACTGCGCAGCCCCGCCAGCACGCGCATGCGATCGGCGCAGGCATTCACCGGACGCGAAGCCCCCTTGAGCCGGCGCACGGAATCGTCGTCGTTGACGGCGACGATCAGCACGTCACCCAGCCGCGCCGCCGCTTCGAGATAGCGGACATGGCCCACATGCAGCACATCGAAACAGCCGTTGGTCATCACCACGGTCTCGCCGCGCTCACGCGCCAGCGCAACGCGAGCCAGCAGCGCCGCTTCATCGACCACCCCAGCGTCGGCGTGCTGATGCTGCAGCGCGACGTCGAGCTCGGCAAGGCTGACACTCGCCGTGCCGAGCTTGCCGACGACGATGCCGGCGGCGACGTTGGCCAGGCGGCAGGCCTGCGGCAGCTCGACACCGGCGCCCAGCGCGGCGGCCAGCGTCGCGATCACGGTGTCGCCGGCGCCGGTCACGTCGAAGACCTCGCGCGCCTCGGCCGCCAGATGCACCGGCTCGCGTTCGGCGCGCAGCAGGCTCATGCCCTTCTCGCTGCGCGTCAGCAGCAGCGCATCGAGGCCCAGCTGCGCACGCAGCGCCTCGCCCCTGGCCAACAGATCGGCGTCGCCGTGCGCCGGCCCGGCGACCGCCTCGAGCTCCGGGATGTTGGGTGTCAGCAGGCTGGCGCCGGCGTAGCGCGCGTAGTCGCTGCCCTTGGGATCGACCAGCACGGTCTTGCCGGCCGCCCGCGCCGCCGCGATCAGCGCGGCGACATCCACCAACGTGCCCTTGCCGTAATCGGAACAGACGACGACGTCGCAGGCGTCGAGCAAGGCGGTAAAGCGCTGCAGCAGCGCATCGCGGTCGAAGGCACCCAGCTGCGCCAGCGACTCCTCGAAATCGAGCCGCAGCAGCTGCTGGTTGCGCGACAGCACGCGCAGCTTGGTGATCGTCGGCAGCGTCCCGCTCTCGATCCAGTCCGCCGCAATGCCCTGCGCCGCCATCGTCTCGCGCAGCTGGCTGCCGGCGAGATCCCGACCGACCACGCCGAGCAGACGCACCTGCGCGCCCAGGCTCGCCACATTGAGCGCGACGTTGGCCGCGCCACCGGCTCGGGTCTGGTCAGCACGCACGCGCACCACCGGCACCGGTGCCTCGGGCGAGATGCGCTGCGTCGGACCGGTCCAGTAGCGGTCGAGCATCACGTCGCCGACGACCAGGACGCGGGCGCGGCGCAGATCAGGCAGGGCGGAGGTCATCGCAAAAACCCGGTGCACAGAGGCGCAGGCACACCTGCACGCGCCGTCACGGCGCGTGTCCGGGCGTGGCCTGCGCGAGGGTTGGAAGGTGCAGCCGCGGCGCTCAGATGTGCGCCAGCCACTGCGGGTACTTCTCGCTGCGACCCTTGACCAGATCGAGGTAGGCCTTCTGCAGCGTCTCGGTCACCGGCCCCCGCGTGCCGCTGCCGATCGGCCGGTTGTCGACTTCGCGGATCGGCGTCACCTCGGCGGCGGTGCCGGTGAAGAACGCCTCGTCGCAGATGTAGACCTCGTCGCGGGTGATGCGCCGCTCGACCACCTTGTAGCCGAAGTCCTGCGCCAGCTGCATCACCGAACGCCGGGTGATGCCGTCGAGCGCGGAGGTCACGTCCGGGGTGCTGATCACGCCATTGCTGACGACAAAGATGTTCTCGGCGCTGCCCTCGGCGACATAGCCCTCGGGATCGAGCATCAATGCCTCGTCATAGCCGTCGCGCAACACTTCGTTGAGCGCCATCGACGAATTCAGGTAGTTGGCATTGGCCTTGGCGCGGCACAGCGAGGCGTTGACGTAGTGGCGCTGGAACGAGCTGGTCTTGATGCGGATGCCGCGCTCCATGTTGTCGGCGCCCAGGTACGCGCCCCAGGTCCAGGCCGCAACGATCACGTGCGTCTGCAGGCCGCTGGCGCGCAGGCCCATGCCTTCGGAGCCGTAGAACACCATCGGCCGGATATAGGCTTCCTCGAGCTTGTTCGCGCGCAGCACTTCCTTCTGCGCCGCGTTGAGCTGCTCCGGCGTCCACGGCATCTTCATGCCCAGGATCTTCGCGGAGTTGAACAGGCGCCGGGTGTGCTCCTCGAGCCGGAAGATCGCCGTGCCGTTCGGGGTCTTGTAGGCGCGCACGCCTTCGAAGCAGCCGACGCCGTAGTGCAGCGTGTAGGTCAGCACGTGGGTCGTGCATTCGCGCCAGGGCTTGAGTTCACCGTCGTACCAGATGTAGCCGTCACGGTCGGCCATCGATGCCATGGGGTGCTCCGTTGCGTTTGCGCCTCAGCGAGCCGCGTATTTCATCACAATTGGGCGCATCGCGGCCAAAGACTCTGGATTCCGGCTTGCGCCGGAATGACGGTG
>JBFHQK010000308.1:0-3031 GCA_041592255.1 Fontimonas sp. | reverse complement strand
GCGCGCAGCAGCGGCGGCTGGTGCGCGATCGCGGTGCGGCCGCGACGCAGGCCGTCGAGCACGCCGCGCTGACTGCGCTCGGTGGCGAACACCCAGGTGGTCGGCTGTCCGTTGCCCTGCACCGCCGTCGTGCTCAGCCAGTGATTGTCGCTGCCGCCGGTGGCCGCAACCATGTAGCCCAGGTCCAGCCATCTCTCCCAGTAGCGGGTGGCGTCGTCGTTGTTGGAGAACGACGGCGCCGGCTTCTGGTAGTAGCGCGGGCCGACGTTCCACACCTCGATCGCGTCGGGCCGCACCTCGTACCCGAAACCCCAGCTCAGATTGTCCGGGTAGCGGCCGTTGCCGTCGGCGGGGTGGTTGATCTGGAACACGCCGCCGTCGGCGCGTAGCGTGTCGGCCATCACGTTGATGGCGGCAGCGGACCTGTCGCCGGCATCGTAGACGCGGTTGGCGCCATGCATCTGCGCGTGACCGCTGAGCGAGTTCTCGTAGCTGCGCAGCGGCACCACGCCGTAGGCGCCGAATCCGGGGTCGGATTGCGCGCGCACGTCGTTGTGGTCGGTGATCGCGAGGTAATCCAGTCCGCGCGCGGCGGCGATGCGGAACTGGCTGTCGACGCTGTGGCCGGCGGTGTAGAACTCGTCCGGCCCGGTGTTGTCGTCGTCCGGCCCGCTCCACGAATCGTGCGAATAGGTGCTGTGCACGTGCAGGTCGCCGGCCAGCCACTCGCCGCAGACCGGATACGCGCCGCGTGCCTGCACCCAGATTGGCGCGCTGTACGCCACCGGGCGCCCATCGGCGCGCAGCGCGCGCAGGTAGTACCAGCGCTCGGCCGTCTCTGCCGCCACCAGCTGCGTCAGCGGTGCGCCGGTCGTGAAGGCGATGACTTCGCCGCCGCGGGTCACCAGTTCCAGCTTGGCCACGCCGCTGCCGGCGGTGATCTCACCGCGCAGCGTCACCATGCCGCCGGGCGCCGCCGCCAGGCGCGCGCCCATGGGCTGGCCGTCGCCGGTGAATGACAGCCGGATGTCGGTGTGTCCCTGGGACAGCGCGTAGAAGCGCCGCGCGAACAAGGCTTCGCGCAGCGCGCCCTGGCTGCGGTCGCGTGCGAGCAGGATGGTCTTGGCGCGTGCCGGCTGTCCCCAGCTGGTGCCGTGCTCGTCCTCGGCGCCGACTGGACCGACATGCCATCCGCGTTCCAGCGCGTAGGCGTACCAGCCGCCGGGCGGCGCGCCGTTGTCGGTGTCGTAGGCGTCGCCGGACTTGCCGAAGGTTTCGACGCCGACCACGCGCAGATCCGCCTCGGGCCGGTACTCGAAATCGTTGAAGGCGTAGGCAGGGTCGGTGTTGGGCAGCTGCGACTCGATCTGGTCCTCGCGTCCGGGGTGATTGAACACCGCCAGGCCATCGCCACCGCCGCCCAGTTCCGGCCGCGTCGTGAACCAGGTCCAGAACGACTGCATCGACAGCGCATAGCCGTCGGTGCTCTTGGCGTTCCAGTCGTTGCGCGAGAAAAACACGTTGATGTGGCCGAAACGATCCGAGGTCCACTCGAAACCGCGGAAGGCGGTGAACTCCGCAGTGCTCGCGGCGCGCGCCTGCTGGAGCGTCAGCTCCCATTTGGTCAGCGGTGCCGCGGGGCTGGCCGCGGTCGGCATCGGCGCCAGACAGCCGGTGAGGCTCGGCGACAGGCAGCTCTGGTTGACGGTGAGCGGGAGGTGCGCATTGTCCGAATGCTCACTGGACCCCATGAAATCCAGGCCCAGTGCGGCGCCGGCGGCAAAGTAGTCGGCGGGCGTCTTGCCGACCTCGCCGTCGGAGTAACCGCTGTGCTCGTGCAAGGAGCCCTTGAACGCGCGGTAGCCCATCCAGTCCGCGTTGTCGGGGGCGCAGGTCGCCTGCTCCTGCGGCAGCTGCTGTGGCAGACCCAGCAACGCAGCGGCGCCAGCAGCGGCCACCTGCGCCGTCGCCTGCGCGGCCGCCGGCGCGTTCGCCGGGGCGGAGGGCAGGCCGCTGACCGTATTCTGCAGCGCGGCCGTCAATTCCTGGCCGTAGCTGGCAACGCTGTTGCCGTCTCCGCGGGCGAGCAAGACCGCTTCGGTCGCCAGGCGCTCCAGAGCGAGCGTGAAATGCCCCTGTGCCGCGCTGAAATTGCCGTCGAGTACCGCCAGCAAGGCCTGACCGATGCCGCCCAGGAAGCGACCCAGAACGCCGATCACGCCGTCGGACGGCGCGGCCTCGGCCGGGCGGGCAGCGCCGCCCCCGCTGCCCGCGCAGGGCCACAGGCGGCGGTCAGGCGTCGCGCGGCGTGCCACCAGCACCTCGGTCAGCAGCGACGGTCGGTCGGTCATGATGCCGTCGACCCCCAGGTCCAGCAGGTCCACCATCGTGTCGCAGTCGTCGATGGTCCAGACCTGCACGGCCAGCCCGCGCGCGTGCGCGTCGTCGACGAAGTTCCGGTCCACGATCGACACACCGCCGAATTCGATCGGCACCTGGAAGGCTTCGTGGCCGGCAGTGAGTCCCGGGCCCGGACCCTGACCGGCGGCGACCGATAGCGCCACCTGGACGGTGGGCACCGAGGTCGATACCTGCGGCGCCTGCGCCTTGAAGGCCGCCGCCGCGGTGTCGAGGAAGGACGCCACGATGACGTCGTCGCGCCGGCCGAACTCGGCCAGGATCGCCGCCAGCTTCCCTTCGTAGCGGCCGGCACTGTCCGGGTCGGGCTTGAGTTCCAAGTTGATCAGCGTATTCGGGAAGCGCGCCAGCAGCTCGCGCAGCGTCGGAATGCGGAAATCGTTGGCGCTGTAGCCCGCGGGCGGCGCGCTCGCGCCGCTGGCGATGCCACGGTACGGGAACGGGCCGGCGCCGCCGCAGTTGCTGCCGCCGGCGCGGAAGCAATATGCCGCATCCAACGCCTTGAGCTGCGCCACGGTGAACGAGCTGACGCTGCCGCGGCCGTCGGTGGTCCGGTCCACGGTCTCGTCGTGGATCACCACCAGCTCGCCGTCAGCGGTCTCATAGACGTCGG
>JBFHQK010000307.1:0-3047 GCA_041592255.1 Fontimonas sp. | reverse complement strand
GACCTGATGGGAGACGCGCCATGAGCGGCATCTGGCAGGTGCTGTCCGGCTTTCTCGCCGGCCTGGGCCGCGCGCAGTTCTTCCTCGTCAGCATCATCGCGGCGATCCCGTCGGCGCTGGCACGGCCGCGGCTGCTGCTGCAGCAGACCTACAGCGTCGGCGTGCTGTCGATGATCATCATCGTGATCTCGGGCAGCTTTGTCGGCATGGTGCTGGCGCTGCAGGGCTACCGCACGCTGGTGCGGTTCGGCGCCGAGGAATCGCTGGGCGTATTCGTGGCCCTGGTGATCATCCGCGAGCTCGGCCCGGTGGTGACCGCGCTGCTGTTCGCCGGCCGCGCCGGCTCGGCACTGGCCGCCGAAATCGGCCTGATGCGCGCGACCGACCAGCTGTCGGCGATGGAAATGATGGCGATCGACCCGGTGCGCCGGGTGATCGCGCCGCGGTTCATCGCCGGCGTGATTGCGATGCCGCTGCTGGCCGGCATTTTCTGCGTGATGGCGATCGGCATCGCCGGCGGGCACGCCATCGGCGTCGAGCTGCTGGGCGTGGATTCCGGGAGCTATTGGTCGCAGATCCGGTCCAATGTCGAGCTGGTGGACATCCGCCAGAGCTTCATCAAAGCGCTGGTGTTTGGAGCGACGGTGAGCTGGATTGCCGTTTATCAGGGCTATCACGCCGCGCCGACGTCGGAAGGCGTGTCGCGCGCGACCACCTCGACGGTGGTGGTGTCGTCGCTGGGCATTCTTGCGCTGGATTTCGTGCTCACCGCCTTCATGTTCCGTTAACCCCGCCCCACCGCCCGCACACGCCCCACCGCCTCACCCGAGTCTAGGAACACGATTCTTATGCAATCCAAAGCGCTGGAGATCCTGGTCGGATTTTTCGTCTGCCTCGGCGTCGCCGCCGTGTTCGTCCTGACGTTCCGCGTCGCCAGTCTCGAATCCACCGGCAACGGCGACTCGTATGCAGTCACCGCCCTGTTCGAGAACATCGGCGGCCTCAAGCCCGGCGCGGCCGTGACGATGGCCGGGGTCAAGATCGGCCGCGTACGGACCATCGCGATCGATCCGGTTACGTTTGAAGCCGAGGTCGCGCTGGACATCAGCAGTGTTTACGACAACATTCCGGAGGACAGCGACGCCCGCATCCTGACCGCCGGTCTGCTCGGCGAGCAGTATCTGGGCCTGGTGCCCGGTGGCGCCGAAGCGCCGCTCAAGCAGGGCAGCCGGATCAAATTCACGCAGTCGGCGCT
Source organism: Fontimonas sp. (assembly GCA_041592255.1). GTDB lineage: Bacteria > Pseudomonadota > Gammaproteobacteria > Nevskiales > Nevskiaceae > Solimonas. The sequence continues at coordinate 1,792 of JBFHQK010000307.1, read as the reverse complement.
GGTGCTGGAAAACATCATCGGGCAGTTCCTGACCAGCGTCGCCACGGACTCGGCGAAGTCCGGCGCATCGAACGCGGACTAGTTTTCGGCACGCTTCGGGAGCAACAACGATGAAACACGCATTTGCCCTGCTGGTCGGCCTGATCACCAGCACCCTCGCACTGGCGGCGCCGGAGGACGTGGTCAAGAACGCCACCGCCGAGCTGCAGGCCTTGATCCGCGAAAACCATGCCGCCTACCAGGCCGACCTGGGCAAGTTCTATGCGGTCGTCGACGAGGTGGTCGTGCCGCAGTTCGATGTGCCGTTCATCGCCCGCAGCGTGCTGGCGCGCAACTGGCGCACCGCCAGCGAGTCCCAGCGCAGCCGCTTTGCCGAGGCGTTCAAGGACATGCTGATCCGCTCTTACGCCAACGCGCTGCTCGAGTATCACGACTCGGTCGAAGCGCAGTGGAAGCCGACGCGCATGGCGCCGGAGGCCGAAGACGTGGTGGTGCACGCGTCGCTGCTGCGCAAGGACGGCAAGCCGCCGGTGGCACTGGCGTTCGCGATCCACCGCAGCGGCGACAGCTGGAAGATCTACGACATCATCATCGAGAACATCTCGCTGGTGCAGAACTTCCGTGGCCAGTTCTATTCCGAGATCAAGCGCTCGGGGCTCGACGACGTCATCGCGCGCATGGAATCCGGCGCCTACGGCGGCCAGGCCGGCGGCAGCGCCAGCGCCAGCGCGGCGCAGTAGCGTGGGCGCAATGACGCTGGAGGGCGAGCTGATTCAGCAGCGGATCCCGTCGCTGCTCGACCAGCTCGAGGCACTGGCCGCCGCCGAGCGCATCGATCTGTCCGGCGTGAGCCGCGCCGACAGCGCCGGCCTTGCGTTTCTGCTGGCGATCGTGCGCCGCGGCCGCGCCCGCGGCCGCGCGCCCGAACTGCACAGCCCGAGTCCGCAACTGCGGCAGCTGGCGGGGTTCTTCGGCCTCGACCCGACGCTGGGGTTAAGCTAGCCGCGGTCCCCAAGGGCCCCGCTTCGGCCTTTGCTTTTCTGCCACGAAAACACTGGAGACGTATGCGTCTGAGTGTGCTGGGCCTGGTGGCCCTGATCAGCGCTTGTGCACATAGCCCGACTTACGCGCCGGACGACCCGCTCGAGCCGGTGAACCGGGCCGTGTACCGCTTCAACGAAACCGTCGACCGTCATGTCGCCCGCCCGGTGGCCCAGGGTTACGCCAACGTCGTGCCGGCCGAAGTGCGCGCCAGCATCAGCCGCTTCTTCGACAACCTCACCTACCCGGTGGTCATCGTCAACGACGCGCTGCAGCTCAAGTTCGTCCAGGCCGCGCGCGACAGCGGCCGTTTCCTGCTCAACACCACGTTCGGTCTGGCGGGCCTGCTCGATCCCGCGACGATGGTCGGCCTGCCGCGCCAGCGCGAGGACCTGGGTCAGACCTTCGGGTACTGGGGCATCGGCCAGGGCTGGTATCTGATGCTGCCGCTGCTGGGGCCGACCACCAACCGCGATCTGCTCGGCCGCGTCGGTGACGCCTGGGTCACCCCGCTGACCTACTTCGACGCGGAAGCGCGCCTGCCGCTGGCCGGACTCGAACTGGTCGACGATCGCGCCCAGCTGCTCGGCACCGAGCGCATCCTCGAGCAGCAGTTCGACCGCTATGTCTTCGTCCGCAGCGCCTATCTGCAGCGGCGACGCAGCCTGGTCCACGACGGCAAGCCTCCGCGGGAAGACGAGGACTGGGAGTAGCGACGCCAGTGCGCCGGTCGCGGGGGGGGGGGGGGGGG
>JBFHQK010000306.1:0-3051 GCA_041592255.1 Fontimonas sp. | reverse complement strand
TCGACGGCATACCGGTCCATCGCGTCGTGCTCGGCCCGTTTGCCGATGAGGGTACCGCCGAGGGGGCTCGCAGCAGCCTGCAGTCGCAGGGCTACACCCCAACGTGGATGCGCCAGTAGCATGTAGACTGCGCGCCGACACCGACCCCGGTTCGGCTGTCCTGCCCCTTGCAAGCCCGTGCCTGAAATGAAGTTTCTGATCCGTTCGTTGCTCCCGCTGCTGCTGCCCCTGAGTGTCGCCGCGCAGGTGCCGGCACCGCCGTCGCTTGCCGCCCGCAGCTACGTCCTCTATGACTTCGACAGCACCCAGGTGCTGGCCGAGCGCGCGTCCACCGAGCGGGTGGAACCCGCCAGCATCACCAAGATCATGACCGCGTATGTGGCCTTCGACGAGCTCAAGCGCGGCCACGTCTCGCTCGACGACCAGGTGCTGATCAGCGAAAAGGCGTGGCGCACCCCCGGCTCGCGCACCTTCGTCGAAGTCGGCAAGAAAGTTCGCTTCGCCGACCTGCTGCAGGGCAGCGTCGTGCAGTCCGGCAACGACGCCACCGTGGCGATCGCCGAGCACATCGCCGGCGACGAGTCGGTGTTTGTGCAGCTGATGAACGGCCACGCCATGCGGCTGGGCCTCAAGGACACGCATTACAGCAACGCCACCGGCCTGCCGGCCGCCGATCACTACACCACCGCGCTCGACGTCGCGCGCTTGTCCGCGGCACTGATCCGCGACTTTCCGGAGCGCTACAAGCTGTTCAGCGAACGCGCGTTCACCTTCGGCCATCGCGGCAAGATCACGCAGGCCAACCGCAACCTGCTGCTCGACCTGGATCCCGGCGCCGACGGCATCAAGACCGGCCACACCGAAAGCGCCGGCTTCTGCCTGGCCGCCTCATCGGTGCGCGAAGGCCGCCGCCTGATCTCGGTGGTGATGGGCACCGACGGCCCGACGCAGCGGGCGCAGGCGTCCAAGATCCTGCTCGACTACGGCTTCCGCTTCTACGAAAACGTCGCACTGTTTGGTGTCGACCGGCCGGTGAACAGCGTGCGCGTCTGGAAAGGCGCACTGGAGCAGCTGCCGGTGGGCATTGCCGAGCCGGTGACCCTGTCGCTGCCGCGCGGCGCGGCGGGCAAGCTCGAAATCGTGCCGCAGATTGACACCCAGCCCATTGCGCCGGTCGATGCCGGCGCCCCGCTCGGCGCGGTCACCGTGAGCGTGAATGGCCAGGTCCTGCGCACGCTGCCCCTGGTCGCGCTGCAGCCGGTGGCCGAGGGCGGGCTGCTGCGCCAGCTGATCGACGCGGCCCAGCTGTGGATCGACCGCTGAGTCCGCTGCCGCGATGAGCCTGCCGCCGCCGCTGATCAGCGCGCTCGGCCGCCTCGACTACCTCGATGCGCTCGAGCGCATGCGCGCGCTGACCGATGCGCGCGACGCGGCGAGCCGCGACGAGATCTGGCTGCTCGAACATCCGCCGGTCTTCACCCAGGGCCAGGCCGGCAAGCCCGAGCACGTCGTGGCGCCGGCGGCGATTCCGGTGGTGCAATCCGATCGCGGCGGCCAGGTCACCTACCACGGCCCGGGTCAGCTGGTCGTGTACTTCCTGCTGGACTTGCAGCGCCTGGGCTACGGCATCCGCAGCCTGGTCACCCGGATCGAGCAATCCGCGATCGACGTGCTCGGCGACTACGGGATCGCCGCCTATGCCGATCGCGACGCCCCGGGCGTCTACGTCGACCTTGCCGGTGACAGCGGCGGTCGCGCCAAGATCGGCTCGCTGGGTCTGCGCGTGCGCCGCGGCTGCAGCTATCACGGGCTGTCGCTGAACGTGGCGATGGACCTGGAGCCGTTCTCGCGGATCAACCCCTGCGGCTACCGCGGCCTGCGCATGACGCAGATCGCCGACCTCGGCGGCCCGGCGGATGTCGACACGGTGGCGCGCGACCTGACCCCGCACCTGCTCGAAAGGCTCGGCTACCCGGCACCCGCGCCGGCAGCGTGAGCGCCGCACACGGGGCCTGACGCACTCCACGCTCGTTCTTCGCGGGCTCCGTTACAATGGCGGCTGCACAATAATTCAGCGCCGCCTCGCAGGTCGGGTCGGCCGCCCTCACAATGACCGGCACAGAAACCCATACCGACGCTTTGGTGCGCGTGCGTGGCCTGCGCTTTGGCTACGGCAGCCGCCTCATCTACGACGATGTCGACGTCGACATCCGCCGTGGTCGCATCACCGCGATCATGGGGCCGTCCGGCACCGGCAAGACCACGCTGCTGCGCCTGATCGGCGGCCAGTGGCGCCCGAACGCCGGCACCGTGCTGTTCGACGGCGAGGACGTGCACAAGCAGAACCGCGCCGGCCTCTACCGCATGCGCCGGCGCATGGGCATGCTGTTCCAGCACGGCGCGCTGCTGACCGATCTGACTGTGTTCGACAACGTCGCTTTCCCGCTGCGCGAGCATAGCGGGCTGCCGGCGGAGCTGATCCGCGACATCGTGCTGCTCAAGCTCGAGGCGGTCGGCCTGCGCGGCGCCGGCGGTCTCTACCCCGAACAGCTGTCCGGCGGCATGGCGCGCCGGGTCGCGCTGGCGCGTGCGATCGCGCTCGATCCGGACATGGTCATGTACGACGAACCGTTCACCGGCCAGGACCCGATCAGCATGGGCGTGCTGATGCGCCTGATCCGTTCGCTCAACGAATCGCTGGGCATCACCAGCGTGGTGGTCTCGCACGATGTCAAGGAAGTGCTGTCCATCGCCGACTACGCCTATATCGTCTCCGGCGGCAAGATCCTCGATCACGGCACGCCCGATGCCATCCGCGGCTCGTCATCGGAGCTGGTGCGGCAGTTCCTCGAAGGCCGCCCGGACGGTCCGGTCGCCTTCCACTACAAGGCCCGGCACAGCCTGGAGCAGGACCTGATGGGAGACGCGCCATGAGCGGCATCTGGCAGGTGCTGTCCGGCTTTCTCGCCGGCCTGGGCCGCGCGCAGTTCTTCCTCGTCAGCATCATCGCGGCGATCCCGTCGGCGCTGGCACGGCCGCGGCTGCTGCTGC
>JBFHQK010000305.1:0-3064 GCA_041592255.1 Fontimonas sp. | reverse complement strand
GCGTCGACGCGCAGGCCCTGCAGACCGAAGGCGAGGCGTTCGACGGCATCCTCCGGGGCGCCCAGCGCGCGGGCGCCGACCTGATCGTGCTCGGGGCGCATCGACGGCGCGTGCTGCAGGATGTGTTTGTCGGCACGACGGCCGAGCGCACCATCCGCAACAGCCGCCTGCCGCTGCTGATGGCCAATGCGCCGCCGGCCGAGGTCTATCGCCGCATCGCCATCGCCGTCGACTGCTCCGCAGTGTCCGCCGCCGCAGTACGCGCGGTGTTCGCACTGGGCCTGGACCGGGGCGCCACTGTCAGTCTGATCCATGTGTTCGATGCGCTCGCCGCCGATCTGCGGCTGCGCGCGCCCGCGGCCGGTGCCGCGGATGCCGCCTACGTCGATGCGGAACGCGCGCGTGCCCAGCGCGAGCTCGACGCCTTTGTCGACAGCCATGGGCTGCCGCCGCTGCCCACGGAGGTGCGCCTCAACCAGGGCGCCGCAGGCGAGACCTTGCGCGCGATCGCGCGCGAGCTGTCAGCCGATCTGCTGGTCGTCGGCACGCACGGCCGGCGCGGCGTGTCCGCGCAGTTTCTGGGCAGCGTTGCCGAGGCGGTGCTGCGCACCGCGCAGATCGACGTGCTCGCGGTGCCGCCTCCGCAACGCGGCTGAGGGCAGGCGTCAGCCGTCGCCGTGCGTGCGGATATGCAGCAGCCGCCCGCAGTGCTTGCAGTGGATGGCGTCGTGGTCGTGACGGTCGAGTCCGCAGTCGGGGCATTCGTAATCGACGCGTGACGGACGGAAGATCGACTGGATCAGGCGCAGGAACAGCGACACGCCGACGATCATGATCAGCACCGCGAGCAGCCGGCCCCACTCGCCGATCATGACGATGTCGCCGAATCCGGTCGTGGTCAGCGTCGTGATCGTGAAATACAGCGCGTCGATGTAATTGCCGATCTCCTCGTTGACGTGCACCTGCAGCGAGTAGACCGCCGCGGAGACGACGAAGATGAAGACCAGCAGATTGGTTGCGCTGAAGATCACCTGTTCGCGGCGCGCGAAGTACGGCGACACCGCGCGCAGGCGCCGCAACACGTGATACGACCGCAGCAGGCGCAGTGCGCGCAGGACGCGCAAGAACACGAAGTTGCCGGTGATGGTCGGCGCGAACAGCGACAGGATCACCGCGAGGTCGAGCATGGCCATCGGGCGGCAGGCAAAGTCGAGCCGTTCGCGGGCGATCCACAGGCGCACCGCCCACTCGCTCAGCAGCAGCGTGCCCAGCACGTAGTCCAGTTTCACCAGCCAGGGGCCGTGTTCGACGAAGGTGCTGCCGACGAAATACAGAATCAGGCCGAAGTCGAACGCCAGCGTGGCCCAGCGCAGGCGCATCGCGCCGGGGCTGTCGCCCAGGTAGAGGCGCCGCACGCGCGCCCGCAGGCCGGTAGCTGGCAGTGGCGCGTCGTCAGGCGGCATGGAACACGGCTATTGCTGCAACGAAAAGGCCGCCGGGGATGCCGGCGGCCACGCCTGTGGGCGACCGGCTCACGCCGACGGCGGTGTCGCCGCCGGGGCGGCGCGCTTGGCCGCGCGGCGCGCGGGTTTCTTGGCCGCCTTGGTTGCGGTCTTCTTGGTGGCTTTCTTGGCCGCCTTCTGCGGCGCCGCCTTCTTTGCCGGCTTGGCTTCGACTTCCAGCAGGTGAATCAGCTTGTCGACCGCGCCGGCCACCGGGGTGCCTTCGACCGCGTCCTTGAACTGGTTGACGCGCGACTTGTGCGACATCACCCAGTGCAGTGCCGCGTCGGCGGCTTTGACGCGGAGCGCCATGATCTGCTTCTTGCGTGATGCGGCCGCGCTGTTGAACTTCTTGCGGAACGCCTGGATCTGCGACTCGAGTGAGCTCTTGGCCATGCTGCGACTCCCGTTGCGTAGGAGTGGGCAGGATATTGCAGTTCGCGCAAGCGGTGTTAGCGCGTTGCGACGCGGAGTTTTCCTAGATGCCCATCGCGCTGAGCGTCTGCACCAGGCGACGCAGCACGGTTGCCGCGCGCGGATGCTCGACCTCGAAGTCGGTGACCGCCTCTTCGAGTCCGTGCACCAGCGACTCGCGTGGCTCGGCGCGATCCGCGTCGTCGATCTGCGCCTCGATGCGCGCCAGCAGCGCCAGCAGCCGCGCGCGCCCGGCCGCCTCCGCGGGCAGTCGATCGAGCTCGGCGCGCAGCTCGTCCAGATCCTGGTTCAGTCGCTGCTGCTTCATCGTCGATCTCCTGTGCGCGGATGGCATTGGTCCATTCTTGTTTGCGGCCGGTGCCGCTGTCCACGTCGCCGCTCGGCAGCACCGGCGCAACCGGATCTGACGCAGGTCAATGTCAGTGGGCGGTGGCCGTCATAGCGTGGCGCCATTACCGGCAACAGCGACCCGTGCGGCGGCGGAGGCACTGATGGAGCACCCGATCAAGGCGAGCGACGTGATGACGCGGGAGGTGGTCACCGTCGAGGAAGGGATGTCCGTGGCGGCTGCGGCCGAGCTGCTGACCGAGCGCGGCGTGTCCAACGCACCGGTCGTGCAGAAGGACTTCACGCGCGGGATTCTTGTCGGGTTCATTTCCGACAAGGATCTGATGCAGTGCTTCGCCAGCGGGCGCATGCATGCGCAGCCGGATCTGACCATTGCCGAGGTCATGCGCGCGCATCCGGTGTGCGTGCGCCCGGAGACCGACCTGTACACGCTGGCGGCGATCTTCATGCAGCATGGCTACCGTCACGTGCCGGTGGCGGTGGCGCAGGTGCTGCAGGGGATTGTCAGTCGCCGCGACGTGCTGCGCGCGCTGATGGCGGACTTCCGCGAGTGGGAACGGCAGGACCCTGCGACGCGGCGCCCGCCCGACCTGGGGGCGATCTTCACCCCGCGCTTCCTGCTCGGCTAGTCACGCGCGGCGACGGCGCGGACGTCACGTCCGCCGCCGCGTGAGGGGTGCGCACTGTGCGCGCGGGCACGAACGCGGCCCGTGATGTCGCCCGAGACAGCTTCGGTTCAGCCAGTGCGCAGCAGACTCATCGCTTCACGGGAGACGCTT
>JBFHQK010000304.1:0-3090 GCA_041592255.1 Fontimonas sp. | reverse complement strand
GGGTTGAAGGCGACGCCGATCTGATGCGCTCGGGACAAGTCGCGCCCTTGACGGTCAAAACTGCCTTGGAATTGGGCGATCACATTAAGACCGCACCCAACGGGCAGGTACAGTTCCTGACGCAGGATGACGCCGCGTTCGTGCTGCCCAACGATTCCGAATTGCAAGTTGATCGCCACGACGACGAGGCCAAGAACGCACAATACCGGCTTCTCAAGGGTGCCGTGCGCGTGGTGAGCGGAACGATGCCGTTGGTGGTGCGAACGCCGCTCGGCGATGTCAGCACAAAGCAGGGTGACATCACCATCGTGCTCTGCGAACGCCAGTGCGGCACTTCCGAAGGCCTGTACGTCCGTGTGGGCAGTGGCCTGGCCGTCGTCAGCAACTCGGCGGGCTCACGTGAGCTCGGCGCTCACGAGGTAGCCAAGGTGGCATCTCCGCAAACCCCGCCGGCCGCCGCCAACTGGGACACCGTGCCCACGCTCGCAAACCTTTCCAGCCAGCTCGACATCAACATTGACGCTTTCGACGGTTCCAGTACTGATACGGTGGCCCAGCCATTGGAGCCTGCAGATCCGGTCGCCAGTCCCTCGTAACATTCACGTCGGGATTCGGCAGCTCAGGCACTTAAGCCGCGAAGCACAGCTTATGCGACGCGATACCATGAGGCGCGCGCTCGCCTGCTGATACAAACTTCAGGCATCCCGGTTTGCGCGGTCGCCGCGCAAACGACCTGATCAGCCCAGCCGTCCGAGCAGCTTCTCCAGCTCCTCCGCACTGCGGAAGCTCACGGTCAGCTTGCCGCGGCCGGATTCGGCCTGGTGCAGGCGCACGGGCAAGCCGATCTTGGCGCTGATTTCCTTTTCCAGCACCGGGGCGCGGGGCTTGCCGGCGCGTGGGGCGGCGGGGGTGCCGGCGTCGGCGTGCACCAGGGTTTCGGTCTGGCGCACGGAGAGCTGCTTTTCCACCACCAGCTTGGCCAGCGACGACTGGCGCGCGCCGTGCACGCCGAGCAGCACCTTGGCGTGGCCCAGGCTCAGGTGGCCGTTGCGCACCAGGGTCTGGACGTCGGCGTTGAGTTCCATCAGCCGCAGCAGGTTGGTGATGTGCGCGCGCGAGCGGCCCACCGCTTCGGCGGCCTTCTCGTGGGTCAGGCCGCAGTCTTCAATCAGCTTGTGCAGGGCTTCGGCTTCTTCCAGCGGGTTGAGGTCGGCGCGCTGGATGTTCTCGACCAGCGCCACCGCCATCGCGCCGCGCTCGTCGAGCGCGCGGATCACCACCGGCACGGTCTTGAGGCCGGCCTGCTGGGCGGCGCGCCAGCGGCGTTCGCCAGCGACGATTTCGTAACGGTTGGCGCCGGCCGGACGCGCGACGATCGGCTGCACCACACCCTGGGCGCGGATCGACTCGGCCAGCGATTCCAGCGCCGCGGCATCGAAATGCCGGCGTGGCTGGTGCCGGCCGGGTTGGAGCGCGTCGAGCGGCAGCTCGCGCAGTTCCTCGCCGCCCTCCTCGGCCGGCGCCGAGACGCTGCTCAGCAATACATCCAGCCCCCGCCCCAGTCCCCGCTTCTTGACGCTCATGCGCCGAGCCTCATCTGACCGCCGTCATGCCGCCGCAGCACCTCGCCGGCCAGGGCCAGATAGGCCTTGGCGCCGGCCGACGCCGGGTCGTAGGCGATCGCCGGCAGGCCGTGGCTCGGCGCCTCGGCCAGGCGCACGTTGCGCGGCACCAGCGTGCGATAGACGCGGTCGCCGAAATGCTGCACCAGCTGGTTGGAGACATCGTTGGCGAGGTTGTTGCGCGGGTCGTACATGGTGCGCAGCAGTCCCTCGACCTCGAGCCGCGGATTGATCACGCGGCGGATCTTCTGGATCGTGTCCATCAGCGCCGACAGGCCCTCCAGCGCGTAGTACTCGCACTGCATCGGCACCAGCACGCCGTCGGCGGCGACCAGTGCGTTGACGGTGAGCTTGGACAAGGCCGGCGGACAGTCCAGCACCACATAGTCGAAGGCGTCCGCCACTTCGGCAAGCGCGCTCTTGAGCGCGAAGTCGCCGACCGCGACGTCGCGCAGCTTGATCTCGGCCTCGGTCATGTCGCCGTTGGCCGGCAGCAGCCACAGGCCCAGCGCCGGCAGCTCCTGGATCACCTCGCGGATCGGCATCTTTTCCAGCAGCACGTCGCGCGTGGTCGCGCTCACGGCGCTCTTGTCGACGCCCACCCCCATCGTCGCGTTGCCTTGGGCATCGAGATCGACCAGCAGCACGCGCCGCTTGGTCGCCGCCAGCGAGGCGGCCAGGTTGATCGCAGTCGTGGTCTTGCCGACCCCGCCCTTCTGATTCGCAATCGCGATGATGTAGCTCATGGTGTGCGGGCCGCGACAATCGCGTGCCGATCCTCTGCGAGGCCGGGCACGTTCAGGCGGCGAGTCTCCCTGATCTCGACGGCCGCTGGAACAGCGGCCTGTTCGGAAGCCGATAGTTTGCCCTTCATGGCCACCCAATGACCACCCGGCGCCAGCAGTCCGGCGGTGAGCCGGAAGAAATCGTCCAGCGACGCAAACGCGCGGCTGACGATGCAGTCGAAGCCCTGCGCCGGCGCATAGGCCTCGACGCGCGCCTCGACGACCTCGACATTGGCCAGCCCCAGACTGCGCACGACGTGGCGCATGAAGCGGGTCTTCTTGCCGTTGCTGTCGAGCACGGTCACCGCCAGTGCCGGCTCGGCAATCGCCAGCGCGATCCCGGGCAGGCCGGCGCCGGCGCCGACGTCGAGCACCCGGCCCCGCACCAGCGGCAGCACCGCCAGTGAATCGAGCAGGTGGCGGGTCACCATCTCGTGCGGCTCGCGCACCGCGGTCAGGTTGTAGGCCGCGTTCCACTTCTGCAGCTCGCCGACATAGGCCAGCAGTTGCTCGATTGCCGCCGGCGGCAGCGCAAGCCCGAGGGCGCGCAGGCCGGCTTCGAGCTGCAGCCGCAGCCCGGGCGATCCGGACTCGGACCCCGCAGCGGGAAGGGATGACGACATCGATGGCACGGCAGCGGAAACGGCCGCGCAGTATACCCGCACGGCCGGGGCCACCGGCCC
>JBFHQK010000303.1:0-3093 GCA_041592255.1 Fontimonas sp. | reverse complement strand
CGCGCAGCTGGTGCTTGCGGCCGGTCAGCGGCAGCAAGCGGTAGCGGCTCAACGCGCTGCCGGTCTCGACGCATTCGATCCGCGTCTCGCTGTTGGGCGCACCGTCGACCTCGCGCATGCGGAAGAATGGCTCGCCGGGGACCAGTCGGCTGCGATGCACCAGCGGCAACGACAGCTGCGGCCGCGAGGGTGCGATCGCCTCGTAGATCTTGGTCACCGCGCGTTGCGGGAACAGTTGCTGGTACGCCGCGCGCGTCGCCGGATTGGTTGAGAACAGCACCAGGCCAGCGGTATCGCGGTCGATGCGGTGCAGCGGCACCAGATCATCGAGGCCGAGTTCCCGCTTGAGCCGCACCAGCAGGGTCTCCTGCACATGGCGTCCCGCCGGCACCACCGGCAGGAAGTGCGGCTTGTCGACGACCAGCAAATGTTCGTCGCGATGCAGGATCTCGGCGGAAAACGGCACCGGCGCTTCCTGCGGCAGTTCGCGGTAGTAATGCACGCGCAGGCCGCTGCGATACGGCGTGTCCACGGTGATCGTCCGGCCATGCTCGTCGCTGACCAGGCCACGCAGGATGCGCGCATGCCAGATGTCGGCGCCGATATCGGCAAACCGCTCGCACAGAAAGTCGCACACGGTCGTCCACGGCCCCTCGGGCAGGCGCACGCTGCTGGCGCCGACGCCGTCGCGGGTCGGCGGTGTTGCCGCCCGCGTCATCGGAGTCACCGGGGTCATGTGCCTCATGCGCGCAAACAGGGGGTCGATTCGGGTCGCAGACCAACGCGCGCCATACTACGCAGCCCTGGGCGGCGCTGCCGCTGACACAGGAGCACCGAATATGTCTGAAGCCATTCGCGGCCGCACCGTTGTCATCACTGGCGCGTCCAGCGGCATCGGCGAGGCCACCGCCTTGCGCCTCGCGCGCGATGGCGCGCGCCTGTGCCTGGTCGCCCGTCGCGCTGACGAACTCACACGCGTGCAGAACACCGTCCGCGCCATCGGCGGCGAGGCGTGGATCTATCCCACCGACCTGAGTCAGGCCGGCGAAGTCGAGGCCTGCGCTGACGCGCTGCTTGGGGAGCACGCACGCATCGACGTGCTGATCAACAATGCCGGCCGCTCGATCCGGCGCCGGGTCGCCGAGTCCTTCGACCGCATGCACGACTACGAGCGGACGATGGCGCTGAACTACTTCGCCGCGGTGCGCCTGACGCTGCGACTGCTGCCGGGCATGCTCGAACGCAAGGACGGGCACATCATCAATATCTCCAGCCTGTCGGCGCTGATGCCGACGCCGCGCTTCTCCGCCTATGTCGCCAGCAAGTGCGCCCTGGAAGGTTTTTCGCGCACGCTCGCGGCCGAACTCAGCGACAGCCAGGTGGCCGTCAGCGTGATCAATTTCCCGCTGGTGAAGACGGCAATGACCGCGCCCACCGCGGTCTACCGCTACCTGCCGCAGATGAGCACCGACAAGGCCGCCGGCTGGATCGCCGAGGTGATCGAGACGCGGCGCTACCGAGTCACCAACCGGCTCGGCGAGGTCTGGAACGCAGCGACGGCGCTGGCGCCGAATCCCACGGTGAAATGGACCGGACGGCTGTTCCGCGCCGTCGGCGCACGCCTGGAACAGCGCGCGGCCCGCGCGCGCACCGGCACGCACGAGGACTGAGGTGGGGCGTCAGGACACGCCCGCCGGCCTGATCGTGGAGCTACACCCGGGCACGGCGCCGGGTGCCCCCGTCGTACGCAGCTTCGCGCCCGTCGCCGCGCCGGATGCCCGCGTGCTGATCCTCGGCAGCATGCCCGGCGTTGCATCGCTCAGCGCAGGCCAGTACTACGCCCATCCGCGCAACGCCTTCTGGCCGATCATGGGGGCGCTGCTCGGCTTTGCCGCCGACGCGCCGTATGCCGCGCGCCTGCAGGCACTCACCCGATCAGGCATCGCACTGTGGGATGTGCTCGCCGCCTGCGTGCGTCCGGGCAGCCTCGATGCAGCCATCGACCCTGCGAGCGCGGTGCCGAACGACTTCGCCGGGTTTCTTGCCCAGCATCCGCGCGTCACCGCGGTGTTCTTCAACGGCAGTGCGGCCGCCGACTGCTTTCGCCGCGAGGTGCAGCCGAAGCTGGATCCGGCCCGTGCGCTGACGCTGGTCCGACTGCCCTCGACCAGCCCGGCTCACGCGGCGCAATCATTCGCGACCAAGTGCGCGCAATGGCGCGCGGTCTGCGCGGCACTCGAAGCCCGCCGCTGAAGTTCTGGCAAGTTCAGGTGGCTTTCGCCAATGCCTGGTCAGAACGAACAACCATGGCCGCGCATGCCACGGCAAGTCATTGATTTATTTAACGTGCCGAATGGCCTGCCGCTTGCGATCTCCCTGCAAACCACACCGGGAGAACGTCCATGCTGCGATCCATACTGACGGCCACCATGTTTCTATTGGCGAGTACCGCCGCCAGCGCCGGCGCCAGTGTCAATGCCAGTGCAAGTGCCGGCGCGCCGACCTGCGCGATCCGTTTTGCAGCCGATGTGGAGTTGTCCCCACGCCAGGTGATCATCGACGACGGCCGCCGTCGTCATGCAATCGCAGACGGCGCGGTGCTGAGCAACGGACGCCGGCTGCATCTGGATACGCACCGCCAGCGGCTTGCGCACGACTACGCAGAGGGGATGCGCGAGGCCGTGCCGGCCGCCTCCGAGGTCGCCGTGCGCAGCGCGCTGCTCGGCCTCGAAAGTCTGGCGCTGGTCGCCGCCGGCCTTTCCGGTGAGGGCGCCACCACCGAAAGCACCGTCGCACGTATCGAGACACTGGCGACGCGGCTGCACCAGCAGTTCGACGGCCGCCGCATACGCGCCGGCCAGCTGGGCCTCTCGCCGCCGCTGGAACGCGATCTCGGCGCACTGGCGGCGGCCGCTGCCGGCGAGTTCGCCGGCAGTCTGATCGGCTTCATCGGCACGGCGCTGTTCGAGCCCGGCACCGCCGATGCGCGCGCGCAATATCTGGAGCGACTGATCGACCGCCGGATCGCACCGCGCGCGGCGCAGATCGAGGCGCAGGCCGGCGCGCTCTGCGCCCTGCTGCATCGACTTGATG
>JBFHQK010000302.1:0-3101 GCA_041592255.1 Fontimonas sp. | reverse complement strand
GGTGCGGCGCGTCTACCGCCACGCCGACGACGTGGCCGCACTGGTGCCGGATCTGGGCCGGTATGTGGCGCTGCTCCATCTCACGCTGCTGCTGTTCGCCGCCGGCCTGTGGTTGGGCTGAGGTGCAGGGCTATTTTTACTGCCCGTAGCGCCGCGCCAGCGTTTGCGCGCCGCAGCTCCGGCCGCAGACAATTCCCGGCTGCATCACGAGGCGAGGGGCGGAAGACATGAACAGGAAGGCTTGGCTGTGGGTGGCGATGGCGGCGGCATGGGGAATTGGCGCGACGGCCTGCGGCAGCAACAGCCCCGACACGCCGGCGGCGCCGGCGCCGGTGAGCGGCGAGGCCGCGCTGATCAAGGTGCTGTCGAACCGCGCCGATCTGATCAGCGGCGACGACGCCCTGGTGGAGCTGGTGTTCCCGCAAGGGGTGGAGGCGTCGGCGGCGACGGTGACGCTCAACGGCACGCCCGTCACCGCGATGTTCGCGCGGCGCGCCAACGGTCGCGTGATGGGGCTGGTGACCGGCCTGGCGCTGGGCCACAACACGCTGACGGTGACCACCGCCGGCGGCAAGGTCACGCACAGCACCCTCATCAACTTCCCCAATGGCGGGCCGGTGTTCTCCGGGCCGCAGATCCAGCCGTGACAATGCCAGGCTTCGGCAGTGGATGCGCAGTGCAACCAGCCGGCCGAGTACAGCTTCCTCTACAAATCGACCAATCGGATGCGGATCGGTCTGCAGCCCTACGATCCGGCCAACCCGCCGTCGGACGTGGCGACGACCACCACCGACGACGGCATCACGCTGCCGTTCATCGTGCGCCAGGAGCGCGGCTACCAGGCGCGCGACGAGTACAAGATCCTGACCCTGTACCGGCCGGATCAGCCGTGGACGCCGTGGGCGCCGCAGGAGCAGTGGAACCGCAAGCTGCTGATCACCCACGGCGGCAGCTGCGGCACCGACCACGCCGTCGGCGGCGCGCCGCTGGAGGACTATTCCGGCACGATTCCGTCCAATCCGCTGTTCGAGCAGAGCTATATCGTCGCGCTGGGCCGCGGCTTTGCGGTGATGTCGACCGCGCTCGACAACCTCGGCCACAACTGCAATCTGGTCACCGCGGCCGAGTCGCTGATGATGGCCAAGGAGCGCCTGGTCGAGCAGTACGGCGAGCTGCGCTACACCATCGGCACCGGCTGCTCGGGCGGCTCGATCACGCAGCAGCATGTCGCCAACGCCTATCCGGGCATCTACAACGGCCTGCTGACGATGTGCGCGTATCCGGATGCGCTGACCACCGGCGCGCAGTTCGCCGACCTGCACCTGCTGCGGCTGTACTTCGAGAACCCGTCGAAATGGGCCGCCGGCGTGATCTGGACCGCGCAGCAGTTCGCCGATGTCGAGGGTCACCTCTCGCACGCCAACGCCGTGGCGGCGGACGAAGGCTTCTTCAAGGCCGCGACCGATCCGACGCATCCCTGCGACGGCGTCAGCGACGCCCAGCGCTACCATCCGCAGACCAACCCCGGCGGTGCGCGCTGCGGTCTGATGGACTACATGATCAATGTGCTCGGTCCGCGCCCGCCCGAGGTCTGGTCGCCGATGGAGCAGGCCGCCGGCTACGGCTTTGGCGGCTACTTCGCCGACAACGCCGGCATCCAGTACGGCCTCAACGCGCTGCGCGCCGGCAAGATCACCCCGGCGCAGTTCGTCGATCTCAACGTCAAGATCGGCGGCCTGGACATCGACTTCCAGCCCCAGGCGGATCGTCTGCTGGCGGATCATCCGGCACTGGCCAACGCCTACCGCAGCGGCGGCGTCAATGTCACCAACAACCTGAACAGTGTCCCGATCATCAACTTCACCGGCCCCGATCCGGGCGTCGCGCACGACGTGGTCCATGCCTGGTGGACGCGCTGGCGGCTGGAGCGCGAACACGGGCACCACGACAACCACGTCATGTGGGGCGGGCCGACGCCGCTGATCGGCGACCTGAACTACGTCTACCTCGGCCTCACGGCGATGGATCGCTGGCTTGCGGCGATCGAGCAGGACAGCAGTGCCCTGCCGCTGGCGCAGAAGATCGTCGCCAACAAGCCGGCCGACATCCATGACCAGTGCAGCGACGGCGCCGGCCATGCCGTGCTCGATACCGTGTGCCCCGAGCTGATCCAGTTCCGCTTCGAGACGCCGCGCGTGGTCGCCGGCGACGTCAAGGAGGCGGACACGATGAAATGCGTACTCAAGCCGCTGAGCCGTGACGACGACTACGGACTGGTGCCGTTCACCGACGCGCAGTGGGCGCAGCTTGAGGCCGCGTTCCCCGACGGCGTCTGTGACTACAGCCAGCCGGCGGTGGATCGGCAGGGCACGCGGCCGTGGCAGACCTACCAGGACGCATCCGGCGCCGTGATCTACGGCGGCACGCCGCTGCCGCAGGCCCCCGAGCATTCGGGCGCGGGCTGGGCCAGCCCGGCCTTCGCCGGCCGGTACTGAGTCCTGTCCGGGCCGCGCCGGCTGCCGCCTCGGCGCGGCCGGCGCGGCGGCGCGGCGCGTCTTATCGACAGTCGCCGCGCAATTTCTCTACGGTCGGCGGCTTGACCGTCGGGCGCCGATCCCGGACAACCGAGCGCGTGTTCCTGCTTCCGAGCGCGCGATGAGCTTCGACCTGTCCGCACCGGCGTGCCGCGTCAGCCGCGGTGGCCGCCGGGTCTGTCCGCAGCCGCGGTGAGTCCGGCATGTCCGTGCTAAGGCTGTGCGAGGAAATCGAGGTGCCGCGCTCGGCGGCGGACTGCTACCGCTATCTGCTCGATTTCTCCACCATCGAACAGTGGGACCCGGGAGTGCTGCGGGCACGCAAGCTCACGCCCGGCGCGGTGCGCGACGGCACCGAGTTTGCGCTGACGCTCGGCTACTTCGGCCGCCGCTTCGACATGACCTATCGCCTGCTCGACCCGGTCCCGGACCGCAGGCTGCAGCTGCAGGGCACCGGGGCGGGCGTGCGTGCGGATGACTGCATCGACCTGATGCCGCGCGGCAGCCAGCGCACGCGCATCCGCTACGAGGCCGAGCTGCGGTTCAGCGGCCTGGGGCGCCTGGGCG
>JBFHQK010000301.1:0-3101 GCA_041592255.1 Fontimonas sp. | reverse complement strand
GGACCAGGACCCGTGAGATCGCACCGCGCAGCCGCTGGCGGCTGCGCGCGCGGCACGCCGGGCATACGGTCAGGCCCGGTAACGCATCTGTTACACTCCGGCCAGAGCGGGCCGCCCATGCAGCGGCCGCGCCGGTGGCATAGACCTTGCGTCAGGCACTGCGTCCATCTGGAGGATCAGACGTTGTTCACCCACCGTCCGCCTGTTGCGCCGCGCGGCGCGCCTTCATTGCCTCAGATCACTCACCGACGCCGTCCCGCCCCTGCCCGCAGCCCGCATCAGGGCATTGCGTGGGCCGGTTCCGGCAGCGAGCCGGCACAGGAAGTGCTGCGCAACACCCTGCGCTCGGCCTGCGAGGTCATCGGCGCCAATCGCGGCTTTGTGCTGCAGACCGGCGAGAATGCCGGCCTCGAGGTCGCCTGCTCGCACCAGATTCGCCCACGCGAGCTGCTCGATATGGTGCTCGGACGCGCCGCACGCGCACTGCACGAGGCCATGATCGGCGAGACGCTGGGCCTGGCCGATCGGGTCGGCATGCCGCTTCCCCGCCTCGACGGCAGCTTTGAAGAAAACGCCCCGGCTGTCGTGGCGCTGCCGCTGGACCTCGGTGCGCGCCAGCGCGGGGTGCTGTGCCTGCTGCGGACCGACAACCCCCGCGCCCTGTCGGAACTCGATCTCGAGATTCTCCAGGCCCTGGCCGAACAGGCGGCGCTGGCGCTGCGCGCCGCGCACCAGGAATCGGCACTGAGCAAGCTCGCGGCCAGCCTGCATGGCTTTGCCCCCCGTCCCGCCTGAGACATGTCATCGATGGAGCCGCGGAGCGAGCTGACCGACCCACGCCCCGCGCCGCCGGCACGCCGCCCGAGCGAGAGCGAAGCCGAGAGTTTCCGCCAGGCGGTGCTGCGTCAGGTCGAGGCCCTCACCGCGGACAACCAGCGGCTGCTGCAGTCGGTGGTGCGCAGCGAACGCCGCTTCCGCACCCTGGCCAAATCGGTCTGGCACGTGCAGGAGGAAGAGCGGCGGCGTCTTGCACGTGAACTGCATGACGGCATCGGCCAGACCCTGACCGCGCTGGCCAATCAGCTCCAGCGCATCCTCGACGACGCCCGCGGCGCCGGCAACCTCGGCCTGGAGCAACGGCTCGGCGACGCCCTCGACCTGACCCGCGGCGCGCTGCACGACACGCGCGAGCTGTCGCGGCTGCTGCGCCCGACGCTGCTCGACGACCTCGGCCTCGATGCCGCCCTCAATTGGCTTGCGCGCACGCTCGCGGAGCGCACCGGGCTTCACATCGACCTGCAGTCCGAGCTCGACGAGCAGCGCCTGCACCCCGATGTCGAAACCCTGGTCTTCCGCATCACGCAGGAGGCCCTGACCAACGTCATCCGCCACGCCCAGGCACGCAGCGCGCACGTCGTGCTCGAACGTCGCGGCACGACGCTGCTGCTGCGCGTCGAGGACGACGGCTGCGGCCTCGATCCGCAGGCGCTGGCCGAAGCCGAACGCAGCGGCGTCAGCAGCGGCTTGCGCGGCATGCGCGACCGCGCCGAGCTGTTCGGCGGCCGCGTCGAACTCCGATCCACCCCGCGCGGCGGGACCACCGTCCAGATGACGCTGGCCCTCGAGCCCGGCGAGCCCACTGCATGAATCCGATCCGCCTGCTGGTCGCCGATGACCACACCATCGTCCGCGAAGGCCTGGTCTCGATGCTTGAGGAAACCGGCGAATGCCAGGTGCTGGCGCAGGCGGCCGACGGCCACCAAGCGATGGAGCTGGCGCTGAAAACCCAGCCCGACGTCGTCGTCACCGACATCTCCATGCCGCGCATGTCGGGACTGGAGGTGGTCAAGCGGGTCCGCGCCGAACTGCCGAACACGCGCACGCTGGTGCTCACCGTGCACGAGGAGGACGAGTACATCCTGCCGATCCTGCGCGCCGGCGCCAACGGCTTCCTCAACAAGGACACTTCGGTCGCCGAACTGATGACGGCGATCAAGACCATCTCCGCAGGCCAGTCCTATTTCGGCCCCCGCGCAACCAAGGCCCTGGCCGATCGCCAGGCCCGCGGCCGCAGCATCAGCGCCGACCCCTACGAGAGCCTGACCACGCGCGAGCGCGAGACCTTCCATCTGGTGATCCAGGGCAAGACCACCAAGGAAATCGCGCAGATCCTCGACATCGGCGTCAAGACCGCCGAGAACCACCGCGCGCGGATGATGGAAAAGCTGGGCCTGCGCAACACCGCCGAGGTGGTGCGCTTCGCCGCACTGCGCGGACTGCTGTCCTAGCCCCGCAGCGCGGGCCGCAGGCGCGCCAAAAAGCGTCGCGGCCCTTACCCCGCCCTCCCCCCAGCCGTTATACTTGAGGAGTTAGGCCGAGCGCGTCGCAGACAGACACTGCCTGCGCGGAGTGGTGCGCTCGTGCCTCGCAGAATATCGACATCATCTCCTCCAAGGGGCCTGTTCAATGAGCAATCAAGGCGTGGATCCCGGCCGACGCCGCTTCCTCACGCTGACGACATCGGTCGTCGGCGGCGCGGGTGCGGTAGCGGCGGTCTGGCCATTTCTGGCGTCGCTGAAGCCCAGCGAGCGCGCGAAGGCGCTGGGTGCGCCGGTCACCATCGACATCAACAAGCTGGACGCGGGCCAGCGCGTGATCGTCGCCTGGCGCGGCAAGCCGGTCTGGGTCGTGCGCCGTACCGAGGAGATGCTGGCCTCGCTGCCCAAGGTCGCTGACGACCTGCGCGATCCGCAGTCGGCGGAAGCCCAGCAGCCGAGCTACGCGCAGAACGAGTCGCGCGCGATCCGTCCTGAAGTGCTGGTGATGGTCGGCTCCTGCACCCATCTCGGCTGCTCGCCGGTGTTCCGTCCCGACCATCCGGCGCCGGAAATCGACCCGAACTGGCAGGGTGGCTTCTACTGCCCGTGCCACGGCTCGAAGTTCGACCTGGCCGGGCGCGTCTACAAGGGCGTACCGGCGCCGCTGAACCTGCTGGTGCCGCCGCACCGCTACGAGGGCGACAACACGATCGTCGTCGGTGAAGACCCTGTGGGGGCTGCATAAATGGCCATCGTTCCCAATCCGCACAAGACCACCGGCTT
>JBFHQK010000300.1:0-3115 GCA_041592255.1 Fontimonas sp. | reverse complement strand
GTACCTGGCGTATGCGCGGATCGCAAAACTGTTTGATCCCGACCGGGCATTCACGCCGGGGCAGCATACTCACGCCAGCGTCGATGCGGCCGCCGTGATCGGTGCCGGTTGCTGGATCGGTCCCGGCGAGGTGATCGAGGTGGGTGCACGGCTGGGCGAGGGCGTCTACGTCGGTCCGAACTGCGTGATCGGCCGTGATGCGCAGCTCGGTGCGGATTGCCGTCTGGTCTCGAACGTGCAGATTGGTGCGCGGGTCCGCATCGGCCTGCGCTGTGTATTTCAGCCCGGAGCGGTGATCGGCGGGCGCGGGTTCGGCAATGCCCGCGGACCGCAGGGCTGGGAGGAAGTGCCGCAGCTGGGCGGCGTGCTGATCGGCAACGATGTCGAGGTCGGCGCCAACACCTGCATCGATCGCGGCGCGATCGAGGACACGGTGATCGAGGATGGAGTCCGCCTCGACAATCTGATCCAGGTGGCACACAACTGCCACATCGGCGCGCACACGGCGATTGCCGCCTGCACCGGCATTGCCGGCAGCGTGCGCATCGGCCGCCGCTGTATGATCGCCGGCGGCGTCGGCATTTCCGGGCATCTGGAGATCGCGGACGACGTGGTGCTGCTCGGCTTCACGATGGTGACGTCGAGCATCCGCGACAAGGGGATCTACGGCTCAGGGATGCCGCAGCAGGAGGCGCGCGACTGGCGCAAGACCGTCGCGCGGATGAGACGCCTGGGACGGCTGGAGGCGCGCCTCAAGGCGATGGAGCGCCGGCTCGGCAGCGAACCGGCGGATGACGCAGGGGACGAACAAGACGATGTTTGACATTCGCGACATTCTCAAGATGCTGCCGCATCGTTATCCATTTCTGCTGGTGGATCGCGTGCTGTCGATCGACAACGATGGCTGCACGCTGCTGGCGCTGAAGAACGTCACCTACAACGAGCCGTACTTTCCCGGCCATTTTCCGGGCCTGCCGACGATGCCGGGCGTCATCATGCTCGAGGCGATGGCGCAGGCCTGCGGGATTCTTGCGGTGCAGAAGTCCGGTCTTCGTGCCGATTCGGGGCTGATTCTGTACTTCGCCGGCATCGACGCGTGTCGCTTCAAGCGGCCGGTGGTGCCGGGCGATCAGTTGCGCTTCCACGTTGAACTCGACAAGCACAAGCGCGACCTCTGGAAATTCAAGGTGCAGGCGACGGTCGACGGCGAGCTGGCGTGCTCGGCGGACATGATGTGCGTGCTCAAGGATGCGGGTCGGGAAGTCGGAGAAGTCTGAAGTGTCGCGTATTCATCCCACCGCGGTCGTCGACCCGAAGGCGGAGCTGCACGAAACCGTCGAGATTGGCCCGTACTCCATCGTCGACGCCGGCGTGCGCATCGGCGAGAACACCTGGGTCGGACCCCATGTGGTGCTGCGCGGCCCGATGACGATTGGCAAGGAAAACCGCATTTTCCAGTTCTCGTCGCTCGGCGAGATCTCGCAGGACAAGTCCGCGCGCCATGACGATCCGACGCGCGTCGAGATCGGTGATCGCAACACGATCCGCGAGTACGTCACGATCCAGCGCGGAACGCTCAAGGAGCGGGGGCTGACGTCGGTCGGCAGCGACAACTGGATCATGGCGCAGGCGCACATCGCACATGACTGTATGGTCGGTTCGCACACCATCCTGGCCAATGGCGCGACGCTGGCGGGACACGTCACCATTGAGGACTGGGTCGGTCTGGGTGGCTATACGCTGGTGCATCAGTTCTGCCGCATCGGCGCTCACGCGTACACCGGCGGCGGCGCCGTGGTGCTGCGCGACCTGCCGCCTTACGTGATCGCCGAGGGGCATCCGGCGCGACCGCGCGGGATCAACGGTGAAGGCCTGAAGCGGCGCGGCTTTACCGCCGCTGACATCGATCACATCAAGAGTGCCTACAAGCTCATCTACCTCTCGGGCCTGTTGATGGGCGAGGTCAAGAGCAGACTTGCGGAGATGGCGCGGGACTCCGAACACGTCGGGCGGATGCTGGCGTTCATCGAGTCATCGAAGCGCGCATTGTCGCGATGACGCCTGCGGCAGACGACGCACGGCAGCCGTGCATCGCCCTGGTCGCTGGCGAGATCTCGGGAGACATCCTCGGCGGCGCGATCATCGCCGCATTGAAGTCGCGTCTGCCGCAGGCGCGGATCATCGGTGTGGCCGGGCCGCGCATGGTGGCCGCCGGCTGCGAGGCGATCGAGTCCATCGATGCACTCTCGGTGATGGGTCTGGCCGAAGTGCTGCGCGAGCTGCCGCGGCTGCTGCGCCTGCGACGCGATCTGCTGACGCGCCTGTGTGCCGAACGCCCGCAGGTGGTGATCGGCATCGATGCGCCGGACTTCAACCTGGGACTGGAACGCCGTCTGCGCCAGCGCGGCCTGCATACCGTGCATGTGGTCAGCCCGACGATCTGGGCGTGGCGTCCGGGGCGCGTCAAGACCATCGCGCGCGCGGTCGAGCGCATGCTGTGCCTGTACCCGTTCGAGCCGGCCCTGTACGCGGCGCACGGCGTGGCCGCTGACTACATCGGCCATCCGCTGGCCGACGAACTCGACGACTCGATGGGCGCGGAGGCAGCACGTTCGCGCCTGGGCCTGCAGGGCCGCGCGCCGCTCGTCGCGGTGATGCCGGGCAGCCGCGGCGGCGAGATCGCCTACCTCGCCGAGCCGTTCGCGCGCACCTGCGCCTGGCTGCAGGCGCGATGCGCGGAGGTCCGTTTCATCACCCCGGTGGCCAAGCCGGCGCTGCGGCCGGCGATCGAGGCGGCGATCCGCACCCACGCGCCGGGACTCGACTGGACCCTGGTCGATGACGATTCGCGCATGGCGATGCGCGCGGCCGATGCGGTATTGCTCGCATCCGGCACGGCGACGCTGGAGTGCCTGCTGCTCGGCCGGCCGATGGTGGTGGCCTACCGCACGTCTGCGCTGACCGCATTCCTGATGCTCAAGCTCGGCATGCTCAAGACGCGCTACGTCAGCCTGCCCAACCTGCTGTGTGCCGAGGCGGTGGTGCCGGAGCTGCTGCAGGAGGCGGTGCAGCCCGAACGTCTGGGCGCCGAGCTGCTGGCGCTGCTGGGCGATGC
>JBFHQK010000299.1:0-3128 GCA_041592255.1 Fontimonas sp. | reverse complement strand
TCAGCGCAGCACCACCACCGGGCAGTCGAGCGCGTCGATCAGGCGGCGCAGGGTCTCGATGTCGGTGGTGCCCAGGCTGGTGAGCACCAGGCGCGGGCGCCGGCGCTGCAGGCGCCGCAGGGTTTCGGCGGCATCGGTCCACGGCATCCGCTCCCAGGGCGCGGTCGGGCTCCAGCCCTGCAGCGCGGCGGCGGCATCGTCGAGGCGTCCGCGGTCGGTCGCGGGGGATTCCAGCACGACCAGCAGCTCGTCGCTGGTCCAGCGCGAGCGCGGCTCGTGCGGGAACACAATGATGTCGGCGGCATCGCGCGCGGTCAGTGCCGCCAGCCGATGGCCGCGCAGGCTGTGCACCTGCGCCGTGAGTCCGCTGGCGCCGGCCTGGGCCAGCAGGACTTCGTTCAGGCGCTGCAGCGACTGGCGGAAGCGGCGCTCGAGCAGCGCTGGGTCGAGACGGCGATCGTCGCCGCCGTGGCGGCAGACCTCGAACGCGAACGGCAGCGCGGCGGCGCGCAGCAGGGCGTCGCTTTCAACCAGCAGCCCGACCAGGTCGGCGGCGAAGTGGCGCGCCAGCGTCAGCGCGAGCGCAATCCCATGGTCGCCGGCGCCGTCGGGCTCCAGCGCAATCACGATTTCACGCGCACGCCAGCGCGGTGATGCGGCGTTGCGCGGCGCGGATGCGGGGACGTGGGTTGGCATCAGGCGGTGCCGGTGTCGCGGGGATGGGCGAAGCGCTGCAGCAGCTCGGCCCACTCCCGCAGCCGCCGCTGCACGCGCTGGTTGATGCTGTCAGCGGGCAGCACTCCGTCCGGGCCGGGGACGCCGATCTCGACGCCGGTAAGCAGGGTCATGGCCTCGTCAATGGATGACAGCGCATACACCTGAAAGCGGCCGCCGCGCGACGCCTCGAGGATGTCGTCGCGCAGCATCAGATGTTTGACGTTGGCGGCGGGGATCAGCACGCCCTGGGTGCCGGTCAGGCCGCGGGCGTTGCAGATGTCATAAAAGCCCTCGATCTTCTCGTTGACGCCGCCGATCGCCTGTATCGCGCCATGCTGGTCGACCGATCCGGTGATCGCCAGATCCTGGCGCAGCGGCAGCCCCGACAGGGCCGACAACAGCGCGCACAGCTCGGCGGCCGACGCGCTGTCGCCTTCGACTTCGCCATAGGTCTGCTCGAAAACCAGGCTGGCCGCCAGTGACAGCGGCTGGGTGCTGGCATAGCGCTGGGCGAGGAAGCTGCTGAGAATCAGCACGCCTTTGGAGTGGATCGCGCCACCGAGCTCGACCTCACGCTGGATGTCGATCACGGTGCCATCGCCGGGGCGTGCGGTGGCGGTGATGCGCGACGGATGGCCGAAGGCGTGCTTGCCCAGCAGGACGACGGCCAGCCCGTTGACCTGGCCGACTTCCGCCCCGTGGGTGGCGACGCGGCGGATATCGCGCAGGATCGCCTCGTGCATGCGTTCGCGCACCTGATCGGCGCGGTGGATGCTGGCGGCAATCGCCTGCGACACATGCGCCGCCTGCACCACGTCGCTGCCGGCGCGCTGCGCCCAGTAGTCCGCCTCGCGCAGATTGTCGAGCAGGTCCTCGCGGTGCAGCGACAGCCGTTCGGCATCGTCGGCGCG
The DNA here is from genome assembly GCA_041592255.1 of Fontimonas sp. Taxonomy (GTDB): domain Bacteria; phylum Pseudomonadota; class Gammaproteobacteria; order Nevskiales; family Nevskiaceae; genus Solimonas. The sequence goes on along the minus strand of JBFHQK010000299.1, from coordinate 1,500 downwards.
GCGCGCGGCGTGTTCGATCAGGCGCGCGACGGCGTCGCGCTCGATCGGCCGCAGCCGTTCGGTGCGCTGCAGGGTCGCGATCAGGCGCGCGAACTGCGCGGTGTGGTGGTCATTGCGCTCGAAATCCTCGCAGAAGTCCGCCTGCACCTTGAACAGCAGCGGAAAGTCGGGCTCATACGCACTGAGCAGGTGGTAGAGGTGGCGGTCGCCGGTCAGCACCACCTTGACGTCGAGCGGAATCGGCGCCGGCTCGAGCGTGGTGGTGCTGGCCAGACTCAGCATCTTCTCGAGCGGTTGCACGCGCACCTCGCGCGCGCGCAGTGCGCGCTTGAGCGCATCCCAGGCAAACGGCTGGCTCAGGATCTTGCGCGCATCGAGAATCAGGTAGCCGCCGTTGGCGCGCAGCAGCGCGCCTGCCTTGACCATCGTGAAGTCCGTCAGCAGCGTGCCGAACTGCGCCAGGTGCTCGATATGGCCGATCAGGTTCTGGTAGGTCGGATGATCCTCGTAGACCACCGGCGCGCCGCGATTGCCGTTGCGGTCGACCAGCAGATTGACGAAGTAGCGATTGAACGGCGTCAGCCGCTGGTCGGGACTGGGCAGGCCCTTGTTCTCGCCGGCGAATTTGCGGATCTCGTCGGCGTTGTCGACGATGTCGTCGCGCACCTCGGTCAGGAACGTGATTACCTCCGTCAGCGTACGGTAGCGCTCGCGCAGGCGGTCAAGCTGCTGGTCGACGCAGCGGCTGGCGACCTCGGCGTTGAGCTGCTCGATGCGCTGGGCATGCTCGCGATGCAGCGCGGCCGCGTCCTGCACCGCGCGATGCAGGAGGTGACGAATGGCCTCCGAGTCGCGCTCGATCTCCTGCTGTTCGCTGCTGCTCAGCTTCTGGAAGTCGTCGGCGCCGAGCACATCGTTGTTGCGCATCGGCGCGATCGTCCAGCCGCCGGGGGAGCGCATCAGCATGATGCGCTTGCCGCGCGCGGCGTCGGCCACGGCGCTGAAAAGCGCCTCCTCGCGCTCCTTGAAATCGTCGTTGATTTCCTGCGCGCGGCTGCGGTAGTCATCGCTGTCGAATGCCGCGGGAATAGCGCTGAGCAGGTCGCGCATCAGGGTGCGCATGTCGCGCTGCAGCTGGATGCCGGAACCGGGCGACAGCAGCAGCGCCAGTGGCTTGTGCGGCGTGCGGAAGTTGTGGACCAGACAGCAGTCCGGCGGCGTCGGCAGGTCGGCGGCACGCCGCTCCAGCATGCTGCGGACCGTCGGCGACTTGCCCAGGCCCGGCGAACCCATCACGAACAGGTTGTACCCCGCGTGCGCCATGCCAACGCCGAACTCCAGCGCATCGGTCGCGCGCTGCTGGCCGATGGTGACGTCGAGGTCGGGCAACTCGGTGGTGGTGAGAAACTGCAGCGTGCTGGGGTCGCAGCGGCGATAGAGCGCGTTTGCCGGCAGCGGCTGCGGTGCGGACGGTGCGGCGTGGGGGGCGATGTCGTTCAT
>JBFHQK010000298.1:0-3148 GCA_041592255.1 Fontimonas sp. | reverse complement strand
CTGGTCGGCCCGACCCACCACTATGCCGGGCTGTCGTTCGGCAACATCGCCTCGGCACGCAACGCCGAGCGCCGCTCGAATCCACGCGAGGCCGCGCGTCAGGGGCTGATGAAGATGCGCGCGCTGGCCGATCTCGGCCTGGCGCAAGGGGTGCTGCCGCCGCAGGAACGCCCGCACCTGCCCACCCTGCGCCGTCTCGGCTTCAGCGGCACTGACGCGCAGATCCTGGCCAAGGCGCGGCGCCAGGCCCCGGAGCTGCTCGCCGCGGTGTCGTCGGCGTCGGCGATGTGGACGGCCAACGCGGCAACCGTTTCGCCCGGCGCCGACACCGCCGACGGCCGCGTGCATCTGACGCCGGCCAACCTGTGCGCGAACCTGCATCGTGCGATCGAGGCTGAGACCACCGCGCGCGCGCTCAAGGCGACGTTTCCCGATCCGAGTCACTTCGCCCATCACCCGCCCCTGCCGGCCACGCCGACGCTGGGCGATGAAGGCGCCGCCAACCACACGCGACTGTGCGCCGACTATGGCGAGCCGGGCCTGGAGCTGTTCGTCTACGGCCGCGCGAGCGGATCCGCAGTCACGCCCGAGCGCTTTCCCGCGCGGCAGACGCGGCTGGCGTCGGAATCCGTTGCCCGCCTGCACGAGCTGTCCGCCACCGGCGTGCTGTTCGCGCAACAGCACCCGGGCGCAATTGACCGCGGCGTGTTCCACAACGATGTGATCGCGGTCGGCAACCGCGAAGTGCTGCTTTACCACGAGCAGGCCTTCGTCGACGCCCAGGCCGTGCGCGGCTGGATCTGCACGCACTTCACCGGCGAACGCCGGCCGGTGTTCGTCGAGGTCGCCGCAGCCGACATCGGCGTCGATGACGCCGTCGGTTCCTACCTGTTCAACTCACAGCTGGTGTGCCCGCCCGGCGGCGGCATGCGCCTGATCGTCGCGCGCGAATGCGAAGCGCAGCCGCAGGCCTGGAACACGATCCAGCGCATCGTCGGCGATCCGGACAACCCGATCGACGGCGTCCATGTCTTCGATCTGCGCCAGTCGATGGACAACGGCGGTGGCCCGGCCTGCCTGCGCCTGCGGGTTGTCCTCACCGACGCCCAGAGCGCTGCCGTCAACCCGGCCACCTGGATGTCCGCTGAACGTCATGGCGAGCTGCTGGCATGGGTCGACCAGCACTACCGCGACCGGCTAGGCTTTGACGACCTGGCCGATCCGCAGCTGCTCGAGGAAAGCCGCACCGCACTCGACCGCCTGACACGCCTGCTCAAACTCGGCAGCCTGTACGACTTTCAGCGCAATTGATGACACCTGAACTGACCTGGGACTGGCGCGCCTGGAGCGAGCTGGATGTGGATGCGCTCTACGCACTGCTCAAACTGCGCTCCGACATCTTCGTCGTCGAGCAGCACTGCGCGTACTCCGACATGGACGGCGTCGATCCCCGCTGCCTGCATCTGTGCGGCCGCGATGCGTAGGGGCAACTGCTCGCCTACCTGCGTCTGCTGCCCCCGGGGCTGAAGGCCGCGCAACCGGCGCTCGGCCGCCTGGTGGTTGCGGCGTCGGCTCGCGGCCGCGGCCTCGGGCGCACGATCATGCTAGAAGGCCTGCGCAAGTGCGAACAGCGCCATCCGGGCGCCGGCGTGTTCCTGTCCGGGCAGCAGCACCTGCAGCGCTTCTACGAGTCGCTTGGCTTCAGGCCGCTGGCGCCGCCCTATCTCGAGGACGGCATTCCGCACGTCGACATGCTGCGATCCGGCGGCGCCTGAGGGCTATACTCGCGACCGCGCCCGAGCCCCACGACACCGTGTATACCGAGTTCTTCCAGCTCCGGGAGATGCCCTTCTCCATCACCCCGGACCCCGCCTACCTCTACATGTCGGCCCGACATCAGGAGGCGCTCGGCCACCTGCTGTATGGCACCGGCCAGTACGGCGGCTTCGTGCAGCTCACCGGCGAAGTCGGCACCGGCAAGACCACGATCGTGCGCACGCTGCTCGAGCAGCGCCTGCCCAATGTCGACGTGGCGATGATCCACAACCCGCGCCAGAGCGAGCTGGAGTTCGTGCAGACGATCTGCGATGAACTCGGCGTGGACTACACGGGCGGTCCCGGCGCGACGTTGAAGACCCTGGTCGATGCGCTCAACGAGCACCTGCTGCTGGCCCATGCGGCCGGCCGGCGCACGGTCCTGATCATCGACGAGGCGCAAAACCTGCAGCCGGCAGTGCTCGAACAGGTGCGCCTGCTGACCAATCTGGAAACCGCGAAAGAAAAGCTGCTGCGCATCATGCTCATCGGCCAGCCCGAGCTCTCGGCGCTGCTCGCGCGCCCGGACCTGCGCCAGCTGGCCAGCCGCATCACCGCGCGCTACCACCTGACCCCGCTGTCCGCCCAGGAGACCCGCGAGTACATCGAACACCGCTTGCGCGTGGCCGGCCGCCACGCCGAGCTGTTCACGCCGCGCGCGGCAACGCTGGTACACCGTTATGCGCGCGGCATTCCGCGCCTGATCAACATCATCTGCGACCGCGCCCTGCTCGGCGCCTACGCCGGCAACGCGCGGATCGTGACGCCCGAGACCGTGCGCACCGCCGCGCGCGAAGCGATGGGCGCACTGCCGCAGGTGTTCGACCCCGGCGCCGCGCTGCGCTGGCGCTGGATCGAAGGCGTCTGGCTGGTCGCGCTGGCGGTCTGCATCGCGCTGTTCGTCTACAGCTATTCCACCAGCGCCCCTTTGCTTGCCGCGAGCAGCCGACCGACGACGGCCGCGGCCGCTGACCCGGCCGCGGTGCCTGCCCCGACCATCAGCACCCCGGCCGCGCCGATGCCGCGCCTGCCGTCGGCCAACGTGGCCGACCTGGATGCCACCGTGCAGCCGCTGAGCATCGTCCTCGGCCGCCTGATCCGGCTCTGGGAAACCCGCCTCACCATCCCGCGCGGCGAGAACGCCTGCGTCGCCCTGCGCAGCCGCGCGCTCGAGTGCTATCGCACCCATGGCACTTGGTCGGATCTGATGGAGATGGACCGGCCCGCGATTCTCGCACTGGATCTGCCGGCGTCGGGGCAGCAGTACTTCCTGCTGCTCGAACTCGGCCGGGACAATGCCGTGCTCGACACGGTACTGGGTCCGCTGCGGCTG
>JBFHQK010000297.1:0-3148 GCA_041592255.1 Fontimonas sp. | reverse complement strand
CTGGCCGCGCTGGTCGAAGGCCGCGCCGACAGCACGCTGCTGTTCCTCTACGACGCCCAGACCGGCACCGTCGCCGCGCGGCGCGTGCCGGTGGCGTTTCTCGCCGGCGAGCGCGCGGCGCTGGCCCAGGCGCTGCCCCCGGGCAGCCGCGTGGTCACCGATGGCGCCGCCTATCTGCACGCCGGCGACGCCGTACAGGTCGTGGACTGAAACCGGACCGCCGCCATGCGCATCTCCGATTTTGCGGTCCGCAACGTGCCGTTCATGGTCGTGGTGTTCCTGCTGCTGATCGCGGTGGGACTGTCGTCCTGGAACAACATTCCGCGCACCGAGGACCCCTACTTCCCGATTTCGGCGTTTTCGGTGATTGCGGTCTATCCCGGCGCCGATGCGCTCGAGATCGAGCGCCGGGTGATCGAACCGATCGAGGATGCGCTCAACGCGCTCGACGACCTCAAGGAAATGTCGTCGACCTCGGACGACTCGCTGGGCATCGTCCGCGTCGAGTTCGAGGCCGACATCGACGTCGAGAAAAAGTACGACGAAGTCACGCGCGAGATCGCCGCGCTCGACGCCGAGCTGCCCGACGGCCTGGCCAGCCTCAAGGTGCAGAAGATCAATCCCGGCCACGTCAACATCGTGCAGATCGCACTGGTGTCGGAGACCGCGTCGTGGCGCGCGCTCGAAGATGCCGCCGAGGCGCTCAAGGACCGTATCGAACGCCTGCCGGGCGTGCGTGAAGCCGAGTCCTGGGCCTATCCGCAGCGCGAGCTGCGCGTCGAGCTGGACCTGGCCCGCCTGGCCGAGCTCAAGCTGCGCGCGACGCAGGTGCTGCAGGCGGTGTCCGGGGAAAACACCAATGTTCCCGGCGGCGCGGTCGAAATCGGCGCGCGCCGGTTCAACCTCAAGACCACCGGCAGCTACCGCTCGCCGCAGGAAGTGCTCGACACCGTCATCGCCGGCAGCGGCGAGGCGGTCATCCGCGTGCGCGATGTCGCCGACGTGCGCTGGGATCACGGCCCGCTCGACCACACCGCGCGCTTCGATGGCCAGCGCGCGGTGTGGGTGACGGCCAACCAGAAGCCAGGCCAGAACATCTTCGTCACCCAGGCCGCGATTGCGGACGTGATCGACGCCTACCTCCCCGAGCTGCCGGCCGGCATCACGCTGGCGCGTGGCTTCGACCAGTCACGCAACGTGCGGCACCGGCTCAATCGCCTCAGCGCCGACTTCACGATCGCGATCGTGCTGGTATCGGTGACGCTGCTGCCGCTGGGCCTGCGCGCAGCTGGCATCGTCATGGTGTCGATCCCGTTGTCCCTGTTCACCGGGCTTGCGGCGCTCTACCTGACCGGCTTTTCCCTCAACCAGCTGTCGATCGCCGGCTTCGTCGTCGCGCTGGGCCTGCTGGTGGACGACTCGATCGTCGTCACCGAGAACATCGCCCGCTTCCTGCGCATGGGCTATTCGCGCAACCAGGCGGCGATGCTGGCCACGCGCCAGATCTCGCTGGCGGTGGTCGGCTGCACGGCGACCCTGCTGTTTGCGTTCCTGCCGCTGCTGGCGCTGCCGGGCAATGCCGGCAAGTTCATCCGTTCGCTGCCGGCGGCGGTGACCTTCACCGTGGCCGCATCGCTGTTCGTCGCGCTGACGATCATCCCGTTCCTGGCCTCGCGCGTGCTGCCGCGGCAGCAGTCGCACGAGGGCAACCGCGTGCTGCAGGCCTTGCTGCACATCATCCACACCTTCTACGCCCCCTGGCTGCAGCGCGCCCTCGCACGCCCGCGCACGACGGTGCTGCTGTCGACGCTGGCGGTCGGTGCCAGCTTCGCGCTGGTGCCGGTGATCGGCATGAGCATGTTCCCGAAGGCGGACACGCCCCAGTTCCTGGTGCAGATCGCACTGCCCAACGGCAGCAGCATCGCGCGCACCGATGCGGTACTGCGCCAGGTCGAGGACATCCTGCACGCCCGTCCGGAGGTCGTGCACACGATGGCCAACCTCGGCCGCGGCAACCCGCGCATCTACTACAACGTGTTTCAGCGCGAGTACGCCGCGCACGTCGCCGAAGTCTTCGTGCAGATCCAGGCGTTCGAGGGCGAACGCACCCGCCAGCGTCTCGATGCGCTGCGCGCCGAGCTGGACGCGATTCCCGGCGCCGAGATCGTCGTCAAGGAGTTCGAGAACGGCCCGCCGATGGAAGCGCCGATCGCCATCCGCATCATCGGCCGCGATCTGGACGTGCTGCGCGAGATGGCGGCCCAGGTCGAGACCCTGATACGCGCCACACCGGGCACGCGCAACGTGATCAACAATCAGCGCCGCGCGCGACTCGACCTGGATCTGGGCATCGACACCGCCAAGGCCGGTTTGCTCGGCGTGTCGCCGCTGGAACTCGACCGCAGCGTGCGCCTGGCCGTGGCCGGCCTGTCCGCGGGCGAGTTCCGCGAGAGCGATGGCGACAGCTATCCGATCGTGCTGCGCGCCCCGCTCGGCGACCGGCCGACGCTGGACGCGCTCGAGGGCCTGCATGTGGGCACCGCCAGCGGCGCGCAGATCCCGCTGGCGCAGCTGGCCCATCCGCGGCTGACCGAGTCGCCGCCGCTGGTCTACCGCCGCGACCGCGAGCGTGCGGTGGTGATCACCGCGTACACCGAATCCGGCTACAACACCGAGCGCGTCACCAACCAGATCCTCGACCAGATCGGCGCGCGCGAGTGGCCGGCCGGCTACCGCTTCGTCGCCGCCGGCGAGATCGAAAGCCGGCAGGACAGCTTCGCCGGCTTTGGCACCGCGATGCTGGTGGCGGCGTTTGGCATCCTCGCCGTGCTGGTACTCGAGTTCGGCAGCTTCAAGTCGACGCTGATCGTCGCCACCGTCGTGCCGCTGGGCGTGATGGGCGGCATCCTGATGCTGTGGCTGACCGGCAGCACGCTGAGTTTCACCGCGATGGTCGGCTTCATCGCGCTGACCGGCATCGAGATCAAGAACTCGATCCTGCTGGTGGACTTCACCAATCAGCTACGGCGGCAGGGCCGTCCGCTCGACGCCGCGATCGCCGAAGCCGGCGAGATCCGCTTCCTGCCGATCCTGCTCACCTCGGTGACCGCGATCGGCGGACTGCTGCCGCTGGCGCTGCAGCAGTCGG
>JBFHQK010000296.1:0-3164 GCA_041592255.1 Fontimonas sp. | reverse complement strand
GGATTCCTTGGAATAGCCGCGCTTGAGCACTTCGCGCAGGGCCCTGTGCTGCTCGCCGTCCGAACCGGGCAGGGAGCTGTGGGCGCCGAACTCCTTGATCAGCCCTTCCCAGAACTCCCTGGAGCGCAAGGCATCCTTGCCTTCGCGCGTGCCCATGAACAGCGCCGCCTGCGGGCCCGCCAGCACCTTGTACTTCTTGCCCAGGATCGAGATCTGAAACACATCGCCGTATTCCCGGTAGCAGCGGAGGAAATAACGCCCGACGTCCTTCATCATCGGCGGGATACTGCCCAGCAGCGGCAGTTCCCGGACCTGAGGCGTCTTTTTCAGCACAACGTCATCTGCAAGGGTCGACATGGATGCTCCTCCCGCGTTATCCGGCAAGCGCCGTTTCATCTCGTCTCGAACCGAACCGGGTCTGTGCCCCGCGCCACGTCGGCAGCATGCCGCTGCGGACCCGGTCGGGTCGGGCGCTCGCACAGCGACTCGACGTGCAGAAGCTCGCTTGGCAAAGAAGCTCGCGAAGGTCTCGCGCTTCTGGAACACGGCATCGCGTTCCGCGGCGGGGTCGCCTGCTTGAGGATCGCGCGCTGGTTCACCGGCGTGTTGGCGACATCCGCTGCCCCCGCATCGACCGTCCGCCGCTACTTCGCGCGCGAGGCCAGGAACGCCTGCACGGCCTCATGGTGCTCCCGGCTGCCGAAGCACTGGCGCAAGGCATCTGACTCTCGCTGCCAGACCTTGCCGATGTCGGTCTCGGCGTGGTTCTGCCGCAGCAGGGCCTTGGTCATGCGCGCCATCCGCGTCGGCACCCGGGCCAGGGTCTGCGCCATCGCCATCGCCTCGGCCAACAGGCTGCCGGCGGGCACGACGCGGTTGACCAGGCCGCTGCGCTCGGCCTCGCTCGCATCGATCTTGCGTCCGCTCAGCGTCCATTCCGAGGCCCGGCCCAGACCCACGCGCGCGGCAAGGAAGTGACTCGAGCAGTACTCCGGCACGATGCCCACGCGCGCGAACGGGAAACTGAACACCGCGTTGTCGGCCGCATAGATGACGTCAAACGGCAGCAGCATGGTGATGCCGCCGCCCACCGCAGCGCCCTGCACCGCCGCCACCAGCGGCTTGGATTCGCCGGTCAGCCGGATCCAGTCCTGCACGACGCCCAGCCCGCCCAGGCGCTGGTCCGCGTCGAGGTAGGCGCGCTCGCCGCGCACGAAGGGCAGAAACCAGTCTTCCAGATCGGCGCCGGCGCAAAAGGCCTTGCCTGCGCCGGTGACCAGGATCGCCCCGACCGCGTCATCGTCGTTGGCGCGCTGGATCGCCGCCTCCCAGTCGTTGATCAGGGCGGGCGTCAGCGCATTGAGCACCTCGGGCCGATTGAGGGTGATGACGGCCACGGCGCCGTCGACGCGATACTGGATCTGCTCGGGGTTCGACATGGTCTGCACGATGGGTGACGGGACTGCGTCACAGCGTAGGCGCCGGCGGTCTTTTGCAACTCATGCATTCGGATCACTGTCCGTCGTCGATGACGGCTGGCCCCGATCCTCTGTGCAATTTGCACGGCCTGCATCACGCTTATCTCCACACTCGACGCGCCGGACTCCAGGCGAATATTTCGGCAACGGATTTCCCTGCAGCGGAGTACCGGCAGCGTCGCCACAGGCTTCAGTCAGGGCGGCACAAGCAGCCAGCGCCGGCGCGCAATCACTTGCGGCGCAGCGATCTGGCTCGTTGGCATTCAAGGGTGCGCTCATCGTCAGATGTGTTGCGCGTGGCCCAGCGGGCGGCTCGTGTCGTTTTCGCCGTGCGCAGAGCGGTTATCATCTGCCGGCGCGCCGGTCAGCGGTCCGCAGCGGCAGCAGCGACTGCATGCGGACGTCCGGCATCCGATTTCACCACCCGCAGGTCCGACCATGATCCAGCCTCACGGCTCCACCGAGCTCAAGCCGCTGTTTGTCTACGACACCGCCCGGCATCACGCCCTCAGCCGCGAGGCCGAGACGCTGCCGTCGCTGCTGCTGAACTCGGCGGCCGCCGCCAACGCGGTGATGCTCGGCGCCGGCTACTTCAACCCGCTGCCGGGCTACATGAACCTCGCCGATGCGCTGTCGGTCGCCGAGAACCTGCGCACGACCGCCGGCCTGTTCTGGCCGGTCCCCGTCGTCAACCTGACCAAGGACAGCAGCGTCAAGGCCGGCACCCGCATCGCGCTGCGCGACCCCAACGTCGACGGCCACCCGGTGCTCGCGGTGATGGACGTGCAGGCGGTCGAGACCGTCTCCGAGGCGCAGATCACGTTGATGGCCGAGAAGATCTTCGGCACGCTCGACCCCAAGCATCCGGGCGTGGCGACTTTCAGCAGTCTGGGCAACACGCTGCTGTCGGGCCCGATCGAAGTGCTGAACTTCAGCTACTTCCAGACCGACTTCCCCGACACCTTCCGCACCGCGGTCGAGATCCGCAACGAGATCCAGGAGCGCGGCTGGAACAAGGTGGTGGCGTTCCAGACCCGCAACCCGATGCACCGCGCGCACGAGGAGCTGTGCCGCATGGCCAAGGAGCGCCTGGGCGCCGACGGCATCGTCATCCACATGCTGCTCGGGGCGCTCAAGCCCGGCGACATTCCGGCGCCGGTGCGCGATGCCTGCATCCGCAAGATGGTCGAGCACTACTTCGAGCCGAACACGGTGATGATCACCGGCTACGGCTTCGACATGCTCTACGCCGGCCCGCGCGAGGCGGTGCTGCACGCGGTGTTCCGCCAGAACATGGGCGCCACGCACCTGATCGTCGGCCGCGACCACGCCGGCGTCGGCAGCTATTACGGTCCGTTCGATGCGCAGACGATCTTTGACACGCATGTGCCCAAGGACGCGCTGAAGATCGAGATCTTCCGCGCCGACAACACGGCGTGGTCGAAGAAGCTCGGTCAGGTGGTGATGATGCGCGAAGCGCCCGGCCACACGCCGGAGGACTTCATCAATCTCTCCGGCACCAAGGTGCGCGAGATGCTCGGCCAGGGCATCGCCCCGCCGCCGGAATTCTCGCGGCCGGAAGTGGCGAAGATCCTGATGGCGTACTACCGCTCGATCGGCGGCTGAGCCTCCGGCCCGGCCAGATCTGGTCGGGCCGCTCTTTGATCGGCGCGCTTTTATTGGCGC
>JBFHQK010000295.1:0-3209 GCA_041592255.1 Fontimonas sp. | reverse complement strand
GCTGCCCATAGCTGTAAGTCAGGTAGATAACCCCGGCCCCGGCGATGGCGATCGCCAGCCACTGTCCTGGCCGCAGTGATTCCCGAAAGAAAATGAGGCCAAACACGACGGAGATCAATGGATTGATGAAGTAGCCCAGGCTGGTCTCGACGATGTGGCCGGCATTGACGGCCCAGATGTAAAGCCACCAGTTCGCCGCGATCAGCAATGCACTGGTCGCCAGCATCGCCAGCAGTCGCGGCGACACGCCGCGCAGCCAGCCCCAGCCTTCGCGCAGGCTCAGCCAGACGGCGACGCAGGCGGCGCACCAGACGATCCGATGCGCCATGACCTGCGGCGCCGGAACCGCATGCAGCAGTTTCCAGTAGATCGGGAACAGGCCCCAGATCAGATAGGCGGTGGCGGCGGCGGCCAGACCCTGGCGCATGGCAGCGGGGAGCGGCAAAGGGGCGCGCAGTCTACGCCTGCGCCGGGCGCATCCGCATCTTTGGGTTTACAGTGGAACGCCTGCCGCGGAGCGCGATCATGCATGTCCTGGTCACCGGCGGAACCGGATTCATCGGCCGTGCGCTGTGCGCCGCACTGCGCGCCCGCGATCATCGCGTCAGTGTGCTGACCCGATCGCCGGCGCGGGCCGCCGCGCGCCTGGGCGCGTCGGTGCGCTGCGTCGAGCAGCTGGAGCAGCTGGGCGCCGACACCCCGGACGCCTGCGTCAACCTCGCCGGCGAGAATCTCACTTCGGGACGCTGGAGCGCCGCGCGCAAACGTCGCTTTGTCGACAGTCGCGTGCAGACGACGCAGCGGCTGATCGATTATTGCGAGCGGCTGCAGCGCCGGCCGCAGGTGCTGGTGTCGGGATCGGCCATCGGCTACTACGGCCCGCGCGGCGATGAGGCGCTGACCGAAGAGTCGCGCCCGGGCCGGGCCGACGACTTCGCCGCCCGGCTGTGCCGCGACTGGGAGGCCGCGGCGCAGCGGGCCGAGACGCTGGGGCTGCGCGTCTGCCGTCTGCGCACCGGCATCGTTCTCGAGCGTGACGGTGGCGCGCTGCGCCAGATGCTGCTGCCGTTCCGCCTCGGCCTGGGCGGGCCGCTCGGCGACGGCCGGCAGTGGATGTCGTGGATTCACCGCGCCGACCTGGTGGCGCTGATCGTCTGGCTGCTGGAGACGCCCGCCGCCAGCGGCGCCTACAACGGCACCGCGCCGCAGCCGGTGACCAACCGCGCGTTTGTGCGGGCGCTCGGCCGCGCGCTGCAGCGCCCCGCCGTCCTGCCGATGCCGGGCATCGTCCTGCGCGTGCTGGTCGGCGAAATGGCTGGTGTCCTGCTCACCGGCCAGAAGGTGCTGCCCGAGCGCGCGCTGCAGCAGGGGTTTGTCTTCCGCTATCCACAGCTGTCCGCCGCGCTGGCCGCCATCCTCGGCGGCGCGCCGGCGTAGAATCGCCGCGCATGAGCAATGGCAACTCACTGCGTGGCGCATCGCCCTGGAGCTTCGAGCGGCCGCCGCCGGCTGAGCGTCTGCTGCGGGCCACACCCGAGAAGGCCGCGGATCTGGTGCAGAGCATCAGCGCCCACGGCATCTATCTGATCGACCGCGCGGGGCTGATCCAGAGCTGGAACCGCGGCGCCGAGAGCATCACCGGTTTCGGCCGCGCCGAGGTGCTGGGGCGTCCGTTCGAGATGCTGTTTCCCGAGGATGCGATCCGGGAGGGAGTGCCGCGGCGCACCCTCGAATTCGTGCGCGCCCACCATCACTGCAAGGACGAGCAGCGCCGTCGGCTGCGCAACGGCGGCGAGTACCTCGCCCAGTGTGCGCTCGACGCGGTGCGCGGGGATCTGGGCGAGCTACTCGGCTTTGTCGAGGTCGTGCAGGACATCACCGAAGCCAAGCAGCGTGAGGACCGGCTCTATCAGCGCGCCACGCGCGACGCGCTGACCGGGCTGCACAACCGCGGCCACTTTATCGAGATGGCGCTGCTGGAAATCGAGCGCGCACGCCGCTTCGCCGAGCCGCTGTCGCTGGTGATTCTCGACGTCGACCAATTCGACAAGCTCCAGGCCACTCACGGCCATGAGATCGCCGATCGCGTACTGGTCGCCCTGGCCCGCTGCTGCACCGGCACGGCCCGGCGGATCGACCTCGCGGGCCGGCTCGAGGACGGCCGCTTTGCGCTGCTGCTGCCGCGCGCCGACAAGCAGCCGGCCACCGAGATGGCGCTGCGCCTGCGCCGGGCGATCGGCGCGCAGCGCGTGGCCATCGGCGGCGGCCGCGACATCGGTTTCACGGTCAGCATGGGGCTGGCGTCGCTGCGCCGGACCACCCGCGATCTGGCCGAGCTGATGCGCAACGCCGACACCGCGCTGGAGCAGGCCCGGCGCGCGGGCCGCCACCAGCTCGAAGTCTGGTTCGAGTAACGCTTACGGACGAGGCGGCCGGCGCGTGGTGCGCCACACTGACGGGCACCGATCCGGAAGCCCTTCATGAACAACTCCGACGCAAGCGTGGTGGTCGTCACCGGCGCCTTCGGCAGCCTGGGTGCTGCGGTGGCGCGTCATCTGTCCGAGCGTGGCGCGAGAGTGGCGCTGATCGACCGCGCCGACGTCGCGCCCGCCGGATTGCCGGAGGCGGCGCTGACGCTGGCCGGCGTCGACCTGGCCGACCCCGATGCCGCCGCCGCCGCGATGGACGCGGTGGCCGTGCGCCTGGGCGGCATCGATGCGCTGGTCAATGTCGCCGGCACGTTCCGCTGGGAGACCCTCGAGGCTGGCGCGGTCGACACCTGGGACTTCCTCTACCGCGTCAATCTGCGCAGCGCGCTGTGCGCATCGCGCGCGGCGCTGCCGCATCTGCTCCGGCGCGGCGCCGGACGCATCGTCAACATCGGTGCCAACGCCGCGGCCAAGGCTGGCCTGGGGATGGGCGCGTACGCCGCCTCGAAATCCGGCGTGGCGCGCCTGACCGAGACGCTGGCCGAGGAATTCAAGGACCGCGGCATCACTGCCAACGCGGTGCTGCCCGGCATCATCGACACGCCGCAGAACCGGCGCGACATGCCGGACGCCGACGTCTCGCGCTGGGTGAGCCCGGCGGCGATCGCCGAGGTGATCGGCTTTCTGCTGTCGGACGCCGCGGCTGCGGTCACCGGCGCACTGATTCCGGTGACCGGGCGGCTCTGAGCGGCACAACAGGTGGTTGGAAGGATTGCCCGC
>JBFHQK010000294.1:0-3221 GCA_041592255.1 Fontimonas sp. | reverse complement strand
CGCCCCGCCCAGTCCGCGTCGTCACGTTCGAGTGCGCCGTCACGGAAGCGATCGAGATACTGGAACAAGCCCTCGCAGGTTTCGAGCAGCGTCGCCAACGCCGCCGCATCAGGCACGATCGCGCGTGCCGCTGCCACGTCGAACGCGCTGTGCAGCGCCCGCGCGACGCTGGCAATGGCGGGGCAGGCCGACATCTGCGCCGCGCCGAGCAGCGTGTGGCACAGCTTGGACAAGTCCTGCGCCGCGCGGCGATTGTCCGGCGCCTGCGACCAGCCGCGCAGCTGGTCCTCGATCTTCGACACCAGCTCGAAGGCCTCACTGGAGAAAATCTCTGCCAGCTGGCGATCGGCACTGGCGCGCGCCGCGCCCCCCGGCACCGCCTGCTCCAGCTCGGCGATGCGCGCCAGCAGCGGGCCTGCATCGTGGCGGGCCGTCGCCGTGGTGCCGACATCATCGATCCAGCGCCGCAGCGTGGTGCTGGCCTCGCGCAGCAGCGCCAGCGCCGCCGGCCCCAGCCGCAGACGCGCCTCGGCAAGCATGTCCAAATAGACTTCGACCGCGCCCGCCAGCTCGCCGACGGCCTGCGCTTCCACCACCCGCGCCGCACCCCGGATGGTGTGAAACGCGCGCACGACTTCGCGGTCGACGCTGACCTCGGCGCTGGCGGGCTGGCCTTCGAGCCATGCCAGCACCGCCGCGAGCTTTTCGCCGGCGTCTTCGCGGAACACCTGTGCGATATCGGCTTCGGGCAGCGCGGCGGGCACGCGCGCATCGGTGTGTTCGCGCGCCTGCTCCATCACCGCCGTCGCCTCCGCCGGCGGCGCTTGCCGCTCGCGGAAGGCCGCGATCAGCCCGGGCAGCACCGCCAGCCCGCGGCTGACAGTGTCGACAACCCCGGCGCTCAGGGCGATCGAGCCGTCGAGGCACTTGTTGAGCATGCTCTCCAGCGCCCAGCCGAACTCGCCGATCGCCGTTGCGCCGACCGTGCGCCCGCTGCCCTTGAGGGTGTGGAAGGCGCGGCGCAGCGTGGTCAGCGCCGCGCGATCCTGCGAATCACGGCTCCAGATTGCAAACGCCGCCTGGGCACTGGCCAGCACCTCCGCCGCCTCCTCGAGAAAGATCTCGCGGATCTCCGGATCCTCGCCGCCGGCAACCGGCGCGGCATCGACGATGGCGCCGACCGGGACCGCCGCGGTCGCCCGCGTTTCCGACTGCAGCGCCCGCGGCACGTCGAAGGCTGCGGTCTCGGCGCCGGCTTCATGCGCCAGATCCAGCGCATCCAGCGCGTTCTGCAGATCGCCGAGAATGCCCTCGGCCGTCGGCAGTCCCGCGCGCACCGCCTCGATGTAGTACTCGACCGCGGCCACGGCATCGGCGAAACGCTCCGCGCGCGCCGGATCGTCGCGCAACTCCGCAAACAGCGGGCCGGCGATGAAACGGCGCAGGCGCCGGCACAGCTCGGCGGCCTGCGGCTGCGCCAGCACCTCGAATCCCGCCGCGATCTCGTCAATCATCAGCACCGCGTCAGGCAGCTCGCCGCTACCGCCGCCGCTGAGGTAAGCGTCGACGATGGACTTGACGCGTGCCAGGTTGACGAGGAACTCGCGGTGCAGCGCCTCGCGGCCCTCGGCCAGATCGCGCGACGCCGGCGTCTCGGGCCGAGCCTCCTGCGGCAGCTCCTCGCTGGCGCGGTGCATCTGCCGGAACAGCGCTTCCTCCAGGTCGTTCTCCACCCGCAGGATCGTGGTCGCCAGCTCCATGCATGCCGCCGGCGTCGGCACCTGATGCGGCGCCTCCGACAAGCGGCGCGTCTGGCCCGTGATCATCTGCTGCAGCCGGGACAGCCCCAGTGCCCCCAGGGTGTCGCCGATGCGCTGGAGACTGCCGCTGGTGGCCGCGGCATCGCCGGCGCCGGTGCGCACCATCAGATCGATCTGATCCTTGACGTGCACGAACTCGGTGCGAATCTCGTCCGCCACCTTGGCCAGCAGGGACGTGCTCGGCCCATGGATCCGCCGCCGCAGCTGTTCGAGGGCAGCGGCATCGGGCAGGTAATCGTCCAGCTCGAAGAACCTGCGCAACGCCAGCGCGCGCTCACCACTGCCCGTCGAGCGCCCGATCAGGAACAGCAGCTGCAGTGACAGGTCCGCGGCCTGCGCCGAGGCTGCGGCCTCGCCGGCGTCAGCGAGCACGCGCAACTGCGCCGCGAGGCGGCCGAACAGGCGCTTGAGCTCGAGTGCATTGACGATGCCGTGTCCGAGAAACGCCTCGACCGCCGCGGCAGCGCTGCGCCACAGCTGGTAGACCACACCGTTGGACGCGTTGCGCGCGATCTGCTCGGCAATCTTGCCGGCGCGCGCGGCACTGGTCTGCGCCTCTGCACCACCGCGGACCCAGGTCAGCAGCGCGGACTGGAACGCGGGCAGCAAGCGTTGCGCCTGCTGCCGCGCCGCGTCGTTCAGTCCGAGCTGATCATCCGGCACCGGCAGGCTGGTGCCCAGCGCCTGCATCTGCGCGATGAACAGCTCGGTCTCGGTCAGCACCGCCTGCGCCCGCGCGAGCCGCAATTCGTTGATCGCCGGCTGCATCACCAGCACGCAATCCGGCATGCCGTCCGCCAGCGCCTGCACGTAGTCGCCCAGCTGGATCGTTGCGCCCAGCAGCGCCGAGAGCAGCGGCTCGGGCTCGGCGATGCGCTCCTGCGTCAGATCCTGCAGCGCCGCGGCCATCTCGCCGGCAACGGTGGCCAGGCCGTAACACTGGATCATCGCGGCGGTGCCGCGCACCTGATACAGCTCGACATAGGCCTGCTGCAGCTGCAGCGAATCGCCCGCGCCCTCCGCATAGTGGTCGATCAGGGCGCGCGCACGGGCGATACTTTGCTCCAGCTCGCCGCGCACCCAGTGGATACCGGCGATCAGCTGCGGCCGCAGACGGGCGTTCATAGCGCGGCCGACCTGAACGCGTCGTCCTGCGCCAGCTTGCGCAGCGACATCGCCAGCCACGGCTGCCCCTCGCGCACGAAAGCGCCCAGCAGGTAGGGGGCGTAGGTCCGCGACTGCGCCGCGATCTCGGCACGCTGCTCACTGGGGCTGAACTGGCGATACCCGGCGACTTCGTCCACCAGCAACCCGGCCGGCGTGTGCCTCGAGTTCAGCACCAGCACGCGCTGCAGGCGATCGCGGGGGGATTCCGGCAACCCCAGCAGCGCCGGCAGATCG
>JBFHQK010000293.1:0-3238 GCA_041592255.1 Fontimonas sp. | reverse complement strand
CTTCTGGGCCCAGGGTCATGCACGGGAGAGCGCCGCGCAGCTGGGCGTGCTGGCGCACGCGTGTGCGGGGGATCGTGCGGCCGCCGGCGGCGAGCGCGGCATGCTGCCGGTCGACCTGGTCGAGGAGCTGCGCGCGGTGGTGAACCCGCGATGAGCGCGCTGGTCGTCGAGCTGTCGGGGCCGGTGCAGACCGAGGCGGCCGGTGCGGCGCTGGCCCAAGCGCTGTCCGTGACCGAGGGTGCGATCGTGTTCCTCGAGGGCGATCTGGGTGCCGGCAAGACCACGCTCGCGCGCGGATTGCTGCGCGCGCTCGGGCTTACCGGCGCCGTGCGCAGCCCGACATATACGCTGATGGAGCCGTATCAGGTGGCCGGGCGTGGCGTGCTGCATATGGATCTCTACCGGCTGCAGGATCCGGCTGAGCTCTGGGAGCTCGGCCTCGACAGCTATCCGCCGGCGCGCACCGTGTGGCTGGTGGAGTGGCCGGAACGCGCCGCCACGCTGCTGCCGGCGCCGACGCTGCGGGTGCACTTGCAGCACGTCGGCGCGGGGCGGTTGATGTCCGTCGAAGGCGAGCCGGCGCTGCTGGACAGGTTGCGGCCCGCAATGAAGGCGTTGCATTAAGAAGCCGCGGTATCTTCATGTTTGTGCGGCATATTGAGTATTGCAATCCGCAGGAATTCGGGTTACGGTTCGCGCAAATCATCCGGAAGCTCGGAATGCGTTGGGGTCTTGCCGTCGCCTGCATGCTGGTTGCGCCGCTGGCCGGAGCCGCGGAGCTGCGCGACCTGCGCCTGTGGGACGGGCCGGAAGCCACGCGCGTGGTGTTCGATCTCGACCGGCCGGTCCAGCACACGCTGTTTACCCTGACTGCGCCCGAGCGCGTCGTCGTCGATATCGACGGAGTCGGCGCTGCGGCGCTGGCGAAGATCGATGCGATGGCGGGCAAGGGAGTCGTCGAGCGTCTGCGTGGCGGGGTGCGCGGCCAGGGCGTGCGCATCGTGCTCGAGGTCGGCCGGTCGGTGTTCGCCAGCAGCTTTGTGCTGCCGCCCAGCAATGACTACGGCCATCGTCTGGTGGTCGATCTGGCCAATCCGGGCGTGGCGACGGCCGCACCTGCCGCGGCGGCGGCGCCGTCTCGGGCCACGAGCCTGCGCGACAAGCCGATCGTCATTGCGATTGATGCTGGTCACGGCGGGGAAGATCCCGGCGCGCGTGGTCGCAGTGGACTGCTGGAAAAGGATGTCTCGCTCAGGATCGCGCGCAAGCTCGCCAAGCTGATCAACGACACGCCGAACATGCGCGCGGTGATGACCCGCGACGGGGATTACTACGTCGGTCTGCGCGAGCGGGTGAATGTCGCCCGCAAGCATCAGGCCGACATGTTCGTGTCCGTGCACTGCAATGCCTTCACGCGCAGTGATATGCGCGGCACCGCGGTATACGTGCTGTCCGATCGCGGCGCGACCAGCGAGCACGCGCGCTGGCTGGCGCACAAGGAAAACGCTGCCGATCTGGTCGGCGGCGTCGGCATTCACGACAAGGACAATGAGCTGGCAGCGGTGCTGATCGATCTGTCGCAGGGCGCGACGATGGAGGCCAGCTTCGACGTCGGCAGCCGCATCCTCGACTCGATGGCGCGGATCAACCGGCTGCAGAAGCCCGACATCCAGCAGGCCGGATTCGCGGTCCTCAAGGCGCCGGACATCCCCTCGGTGCTGGTCGAAACCGCCTTCATTACCAATGCGGAGGAGGAAAAGCTGCTTGGCTCGACGGCTTTTCAGGCCAAGCTTGCGCAGCAGATCCTCGAGGGCATCAAGGGTTACTTCCACAGCTATCGGCCCAAGCAGCAGGTGGTCCAGGCGCAGCCGCCGACCCCGTATGCGAGTCGCGCCGCCGCGGCCTCCGGCGAATTGCGCGAAGCCTCGTTCACCCAAGGCGTCTCCCGATAACGGGAGTTGCGACTGGCCCGGGCGCCACGCGGCGTCCGGGCTTTTTCTTGGCCGACGCGGCGGATGCAGAAGGTAAACTGTGCCGATGATTCGTGTCCTTCCTGATCAGCTGATCAACCAGATCGCCGCTGGAGAAGTCGTCGAACGTCCCGCGGCCGTTCTCAAGGAGCTGGTGGAGAACAGTCTCGATGCGGGCGCCCGGCGCATCGATGTCGAGCTCGAGCGCGGCGGGATCGGCTTTCTGCGCGTGCGCGATGATGGCCCGGGCATCGGCGTCGACGAGTTGCCGCTGGCGTTCCAGCGGCACGCGACCAGCAAGATCGCCACCTTCGAGGACCTGGAGCGCGTCGGCAGTCTCGGCTTTCGCGGCGAGGCGCTGCCCAGCATCCTATCCGTATCGCGCATGCGCGTGGTGTCACGCACGGCGCACGGCGATCACGGCTGGACGCTGGGCGGCGAGGGCGGCCTGGACGGCGGCGCGCCGGCACCGGCGGCGCATCCGCCCGGCACCAGCGTCGAGGTCCGCGACCTGTTTTTCAACACGCCGGCGCGGCGCAAGTTCCTCAAGGCGGAGGCCACCGAGTTTCGGCATGCGCAGCAGGCGCTGGAGCGGATCGCGTTGTCGCGCTTCGACGTCGCGTTTTCGCTGCGTCACAACCAGCGGCGGGTCTGGGAGCTGGCGGCCGCCGACAGCGACGCGGCGCGGCGCGCGCGCATCGAAACCGTCTGTGGCGCGGAATTCTGTGCGCAGTCGGTGGTACTGGATGAGGCGCGCCTGGGGATGCGCCTGCATGGCTGGGTCGGACTGCCGAGTTTTGCGCGCAATCAGGCCGATCTGCAGTTCCTCTACGTCAACGGCCGGCTGGTGCGTGACCGCCTGCCGGGCTATGCCTTGCGTCGGGCCTTTGCCGACGTGATGCATTCCACCCATTACCCGGCCTACGTGCTGTATCTGGAGATCGACCCGCTGGCGGTGGATGTCAACGTGCACCCGCAGAAGACCGAGGTGCGTTTTCGCGACGCCAGTGCCGTGCACGACCTCCTGTTCGGTGCCGTGCATCAGCTGCTGCGGCGCATCCGGCCGCAGCCTGAGCAGCACCATCGCGTGGCGCTGGCCGCAGCCGCGCCACTGCCTCAGCAGGCGCCGCTGCGCTATCACCCCCCGGTGCCCGAGGTGTCGCGCGAGCGGCAGGCGGCGATGATGCCGCCGGCGCCGGGCGTGGCCGAGGCGCAGCCGGTCTACGCGGTGCCCGCGTCCGCCGTCGATGCGGAGGGCGCGGCGGAGG
>JBFHQK010000292.1:0-3292 GCA_041592255.1 Fontimonas sp. | reverse complement strand
TCTCGGCGACTTCGGCGCAGGCCGATGGGCTTGGCCTCAACGTCGGTTCCTCGATCAACTCGGCGCTGTCGGCTGCCGGTTCGCTGCCATCGGTCAGCGGCAATGTCGGCGCCGGCCTGGGCGGCAGCCTCACTGCGTCGCTGCCGAACATGGCGGTCGACGGCGCCGCCGCCATCGGCGCCAACCTGGTCTCCGGTGTTTCGACGTCGGCGGTCGGCATTCAGGGTGCGCTGAACGCGGCGACCGGCATTGCCGGCGGGCTGTCGCTGCCCGGTCTGAGCGGTGTCGTCAACACGCAGCTGGCGAGCGATGTGGCGGCGCAGGTCTCCTCGCAGCTGAACGGCTCCGGTGCAGTGGATGTCGTCGGGCAGCTGGGGGGCTCGCTGGTGGCAGACGCCAACGCCAACGGCAACCTGCAGGCCGTGAGCAACCTCGGCGCCACGGCTGCGGCCGAGGCGCGCGCGGCGACCTCGGTGAGCGCGCAGGCCAGCAGCGAGGCGCGCGCTGCGCTGTCCGCCACGATGCAAACCGCCGCGGAAGCGCGCGGCCAGGCCTACGGCACGCTGTCCGGCGCGGTGCAGACCGCGTCGGCCACCGAGGTTCGGGCCAGCACCGATACCCGTGTGCAGGGCAACGCTGAACTGCGCTCGGAGCCGGCCAGCACGTCGCAGATCGCAGCGGCATTCGCGGCCGAGTCCGCGAGCGCGGTCAGCGTGAGCAATCCGTCGATCCAGGCGGACGCCAAAGGCAGCGCTGGCGGTTCGGTCGGAATCAGCCACTAGGCTCGGGACACTCCCCGGGATCCGGTCGGCGCGACCGGTTCCCGGGCGAGTCCTTCGCGGTTCGCTTCCCTTCCAGTACCCCTTCCGCCGTTCCCGGCGGAGCGGGCATCGGCTGGCCCGGCGAGCGCAATCCGCATCGTGTTGGAGACCAAAATGAAAGCGGAGATGGGGTCGGAGGTGGGCGAGGTTCCGGCAGGACTTCTCGAGTCCCCGCTGGCGGCGGGGCTGGCGCAGGACGTGGATTTCTTGGATCTGATCGGTCCCTATCTGCCGGTCCTGAAGCGCTTCGCGCTGCGCCTGGCGCGCAACGTGCACGACAGCGAGGATCTGTTCCAGGATGTGCTGGCCAAGCTCTTCGAGCACCGCGAGCGCGTCGCCACGGTGAAGCTGCTGCAGCCGTGGCTGATGCGCGTCATGTATCACCACTTCATCGATCTGTGTCGCCGGACCAGTCCGCTCACCGGCGCGGCGAGCCTGCACGAACTCTCCGAGTTCGAGGACGGCTGCGGTCTGAGCGAGGAGTCCTTCGTCACCGAGTCCCACGAGGTTCCGGATCAGGTTGTGCAGCGCATGCAGCTTGCCGATGCGGTGTCGCTGGCGATCGGTCAGCTGCCGACGCAGCAGCGCGCGATGGTGCGTCTGCACGACATCGAAGGCGCGAGTCTGCCGGAGGTTGCGCAGCGCATGGGCATCTCGGTGAACACCGTGAAGTCCGGACTGAGCCGTGCTCGCGACCGGCTGCGCGCAAGCCTGCATGCGCTGGAAGGTTCGCAGATGAAGCGCGCTTCGCGCCGCGGCGTGGATGCGGCCGCTTCGCTGCCGCGCGTCGCCGCATCGTGATGCGGATCCCGGGCCTGCACTCCACATCCCAACATATTGATCAGAGGCAGGGCGCTCCATGGCGACGCTTCCTTTTGAGCTGAACCGCCGCATCGAAGCCGACGAAGTGCAGGCGTTCGACGAGGACATCTCGGCCTGTCTGGACCGGCTGCAACGAGAGGTGCCTTTCGGGCGCTGGGTGCTGACGCGCATGATCGGTGATGACTGGGTCATGCTGCACAGCGCCGGCAGCGGCGCGCGTCGTGGCGATCTGGTGGCGTGGGACCAGACGATCTGCTCGCGCATGACGCGCGATCTCCGCGACACCTTTCTGCCGGTCGAACGGGAAGGGGCCTGTGTCTCGGCGCCGGTGCGCAAGGCATTCGACGTGGGCGCGTACATTGGCGTTGCGCTGTATCAGCCCTCAGGTGAGCCGCAGGGCACGCTGGCGTCGGTCGACACGCGGCGACGACAACCGCCGCGCGGCCCGCGCCAGATCAACGCGCTGCGCACTATCGGTTACCTGATTGTGCAGTCCATCGAGCAGGCGCGCCTGTTCATGCGTGCGACCCGCGCGGCCACTCAGGGGTTGCTGCGCCAGCAAAGCGCCGGCGGCGGATGCTGGCTGCCCGCGGTGGCGTGGCGCCAGGCGCTGAAGAACGAAGACGAGTTGCGCCAGCCGCTCGCGGCGCCGGCGGCGGTGCTGGCGATGTCAATCAAGGACGGTCTGGCTCTGCGCCCATCGGCGCCCGCGTCCTCTGCGGCGGCGCCGCGCCTGGGCAAGGCGGAGCACGTGCTGGCCGGGCTGGTGCCCGACTACCTGGGCACGCAGGCGCAGGCCGCGACGCTCCTGGTGCTGATTCCCGAGTGCGATCAGCAGCGCGCGCGTCAGGTGGAAACGCGCCTGCGCCTGCTGCTGGAGAACTGTGGCATCAAGGTTCGCTGCGGTGCGGTATCGGTGCGCTTTGATGAACCGCTGAAAAAAGCTGAGACCGCGGCACTGCGCCTGGTCGCCTGAGAACGCACTCAGAACTGGTCCCTCGCCCCTCCGCTGCCGGCCGGGCGATGACGCCGGCGTATGCGCCGGTAGGACGCTGCCTGCGCGGCCGGTGGCGGTGCAAAGCCCCTGCGGCGGCTGGGCAGCTGCGCGTTGAGCACGTCGAACGTCGACAGCTGCGCGCGCAGCCGCGCACGCGCCTGGGTCAGCGCGGACTTGAGCGTGTTCAGCGGCATCCCGCAACGCTCCGCAACTTCCGGCAGCGACAGGTCCTCGAGATCGTGCAGGGTGACGCTCTGGCGCTGCGTGCTGTCGAGCTTGTCGAGCGCGGTGTCGATGAAATCGCGGAGCTGCATGCGGAAGGCGCAGAGTTCGGGGCCGGTGAGCTCTTCGGATGGCAAGTGCTCGGCGCTGCCGGACCAGGTATGCAGGCCGCGTTCGATGGCGTCGCCCGGTACCGCATCGAGAGGGACGCTGGCGTCGTGCTTGGCGCGTCGCACCTGATCGAGAAACTGGTAGTACATCACCCGGTACAGCCACGGCCGCAGGTCGCGGACGTACTGCAGCCGAAAACGGTGAACGTACAGCTTGAGGAGCACGTTCTGCAGTAGGTCCTCGGCGTCGCAATGGCTTGCGGTCAGCCGCAGCGCGAGTCTGCGCAGGGCCCCGAGATGGGGGGCCAGCAGGTCGGCGG
>JBFHQK010000291.1:0-3319 GCA_041592255.1 Fontimonas sp. | reverse complement strand
TGCCCTGCTACCGCTGGAACCGCTGCGTGCTGGTCAAGCCCGAGCATCCGCTGGCGCGCCTCAAGCACCTTGACCTGCGCGACGTCGCCCAGTACCCCATCGTCACCTATACCTTCGGCTTCACCGGCCGTTCCAAGCTGGATCAGGCCTTCGCCGCCCGCGGCCTCAAGCCCGACGTCGTCCTCACCGCCGTCGACGCCGACGTCATCAAGACCTATGTGCGCCTGGGCCTGGGCATCGGCATCATCGCCAACATGGCGTATGACGAGCGCACCGACCGCGATCTCGTGCGCCTGCCGGCCGACCACCTGTTCGAGCCCAGCGTGACGCATATCGGCTTCCGCCGCGGCTTGTTCCTGCGCGGCTACATGTACGACTTCCTGCAGCTGTTCGCTCCGCACCTGCAACGCCCGCTGATCGATGAGCTCAGCGGCATTGCCGATGCCGAGGAGCGGCGGCGGCGGGTCGAGGAACGCATTCCCCAGATCCCCGCATCGGTGCCGTGAGCGCCTCATAACGCTTGGTTCTGACCTTAGTCCCGGGATCACCTTCGGCCCAGGGACAGCGGCTGTTACGCTGCGCGCCTTCCCTCCCCCTACGCCCGCCGCCGTGCCCTTTCGCTGACCATGTACCAGTACGACGAATACGATCAGCGCCTTGTTGACCAGCGGGTCGCGCAGTTCCGCGACCAGACGCGGCGCTTTCTCGCCGGCGAACTGCCTGAGGACGAGTTCCGCGCGCTGCGGCTACGCAATGGCCTCTATCTGCAGCGCTTCGCGCCGATGCTGCGCATCGCGGTGCCCTATGGCCTGCTGTCGTCCACCCAGCTGCGGATGCTGGCCCGCATCGCACGCACCTACGACAAGGGCTACGGCCACTTCACCACGCGTCAGAACCTTCAGTTCAACTGGCCCCGGCTCGAGCAGGTGCCGGACATTCTGGCCGACCTCGCCTCGGTGCAGATGCACGCGATCCAGACTTCCGGCAACTGCATCCGCAACATCACCGCCGACCACCTCGCCGGGGTGGCCGCCGACGAGCTGGTCGACCCGCGCCCCTACTGCGAGATCACCCGCCAGTGGGCCACCTTCCACCCCGAGTTCAACTGGCTGCCGCGCAAGTTCAAGATCGCGTTTTCGTCGTCGACGACGGATCGCGCCGCCACCCAGGTGCATGACATCGGCGTGCACATCGTGCGCAGTGAGGTAGGCGAGCTCGGCTATTCGATCTACGTCGGTGGCGGCCTCGGCCGGATGCCGATGCTGGCGCATTGCATCCGCCCGTTTCTGCCCGAAGCCGATCTGCTGTCCTACCTCGAGGCGGTGCTGCGCATCTACAACCGCCTCGGCCGCCGCGACAACATCCACCGCGCGCGCATCAAGATCCTGGTCAAGGAACTCGGACCGGAACGCTTCACCGAGCTGGTCGAAGCCGAGTGGGCGCAGATCGACCGCGCTGCATTCGCCCTGAGTGCGGAGGCCCTCACCCGCATGCGCGCCCACTTCACCGCGCCCGCCTATGCCGCCGACGCGGCGGCCGATCCGCGCTTCGATGCCGCCGTGCGTGCGGATCGGGCCTTCGCCGCGTTCGTGAAGCGCAACGTGCGCGCACACCGCGTCGACGGCTACAAGGTCGTGTTCGTCTCGCTCAAGGCGCCGGGCGTGGCGCCGGGCGACATCACGGCCGAACAGATGGACCGCGTGGCCGCACTGGCGGATCGCTACAGTTTCGGCGAGGTCCGCGCGACGCACGACCAGAACCTGGTGCTGGCCGATGTCGCGCAGTCGGACGTACATGCGGTCTGGCTCGCGCTGCGCGACGCCGGCCTGGCCACGCCCAACATCGGCCTGCTGACCGACCTGATCTGCTGCCCGGGCCTGGATTTCTGCTCGCTGGCCAACGCCGGCTCGATCGGCGTGGCCGCCGACATCAACGACCGCTTCGATGCGCTCGACCACCTCTACGACATCGGCGAACTGAAGCTGAAGATGTCGGGCTGCATGAACGGCTGCGGTCACCACAGCGTCGGCCACATCGGCATCCTCGGCGTCGACAAGAAGGGCGAGGAGTGGTACCAGGTCACGCTCGGCGGCAGCGCCGAGAACGACGCCAGCCTGGGCGACCGCACCGGCCCGTCGTTCAGCCGCGCCCAGATCGCCGACGCGGTCGAGCGCATCATCGCCGTCTACCTGGAACAGCGCCGCAGTGAGGACGAGGCGTTCCTGGCCTGCTATCGCCGTATCGGCATGGCCCCGTTCAAAGCCCGGCTCTATGCCGAGGAGGCCGTCGCATGAGGCTGGTCAAGCGCAACGGCGTGATCGGTGCAGACCCCTACCGCCGGCTCGCCGACGACGCCCCGCTGATCGACGGTCCGGTGATCGTGTCGTGGACCCGCTGGATGCAGGAGCAGGCCACGCTGCAGCACTGCGCGCAGCCGATCGGCGTGCAGCTGCCCAACACGACCGATCTCGCGGCGGCCTGGCCGTTACTGGCGAACCGGCCGCTGATCGAACTCGAATTCCCCGCCTTCGGCGACGGCCGCGCCTACAGCCAGGCGGTGCTGCTGCGACAGCGGTATCGGTACGCCGGCGAGCTGCGCGCCCAGGGCCTTGCCGTCGTCCAGGACCAGGCCGCCGAACTGCTGCGCTGCGGCTTCGACAGCTTTGCGCTGCGCGCGGACCAGCCCAGCGACGGCTTCATCGAACGGCTTAAAACGGCGGGCCAGCAGACCTGGTACCAGCACGGACTGGAGCCGACGGTGGCCCATGTCGGCGCCCGCCGCAACCATCGTGCTGACGTACACGTCTGAGCCACATCACGAGGAAGAGTTGAATACGAAAATGCCCGCCCGGCTAACCGCCGGGCGGGCATCGAAAGCAACCGCCGCCGCTGATTTAGTTAATGCCCTGCGCCGCCGCTGCGGCCCTGATCGCCTGCGCCCGCAGGCCACCGAACCCGCCGCCCGTAGCCAACATCTCCGCCACCAGTGCCTCGATGGCCTGACCAGCGGTCTGCCCCGGCAGAATCGCCACCGTCCCACCTCCGGCGCCTGTACCGGTTGTGATGACGACCTGATTGCCTGCAACGCTAAAGCTAATGTTGTCGACGTTGGTTCCGCCAGGCCCACTGCTGGAGGCCGCCACATTGCCTGAAGCCGCTGCAGCCGGACCGGCCGCACACAGGGACAGCAGCGACACGGCAATAAGAGTCTTGATGTTCATTGAATCACTCCAGAAGATCTTGACATCCGCGATCAGAAGCTGAAACCGTAGCCGATGCTCCTGGCGAATTCGGTGCCCAGGTTGAAGCGATCGCCCAG
>JBFHQK010000290.1:0-3321 GCA_041592255.1 Fontimonas sp. | reverse complement strand
GGTGGGCAGCGACAAGTACGCGCACAAGCTGCGCTTCCTCACCGCGCTGCGCGACTACCTCGCCGCCGAGCTGCAGCAGCATCCGCAGCTGCTGGTCACCGGCGACTTCAACATCGCACCGGCGCCCGAGGACACCCACGACCCGCAGCACTGGGAGGGCCAGATCCTGTGCTCGGAGCCCGAGCGTGCGGGGCTGCGCGCCTTGCTCGATCTGGGCCTGAAGGACAGCTTCCGCCTGTTCGATCAGCCGCCGCAGAGCTTCACCTGGTGGGATTACCGCC
The DNA here is from genome assembly GCA_041592255.1 of Fontimonas sp. GTDB lineage: Bacteria > Pseudomonadota > Gammaproteobacteria > Nevskiales > Nevskiaceae > Solimonas. The sequence goes on along the minus strand of JBFHQK010000290.1, from coordinate 3,040 downwards.
AGGGCGCGTTCCGCCGCAACATGGGACTGCGCATCGACCATATCCTGGCTTCGCCGGCACTCGCCGCCCGCTGCAGCCGCTGCTGGGTGGATGTGACGCCGCGCAAGCTGGAGCGGCCGTCCGATCACGCCCCGCTGGTGGCCGAGTTCGGACCGCAGGCGGCATAGTCCGCCGCACCAGACAAGAAACACAGGGGGGAATACCGATGAAGACTTGGTTGCGTGCGGGGTCTGTGTGCTGCGGCGTGCTGCTGGGCGCCTGTTCCGGCGGCAGCGGCGGCGACAACGGGAGTGACGAGCGCAGTGGCAGCAGCGCGTTCTGCGATGCCGTCGGCGGCGGCGCGGCCACGGTCACCGCCGCTGCAGAACCGGGCAGCACCTTCGAGCAGGCCCCGGCGGCCTTCGACGGCGATCTGGCGTCGGCAGCGGTGCTCAGCTCCACAGGCTCCGGCGGTGGCACCCTGTGCGGCACCGCGCAGGCCGGCGTGACCGTGGCCGGCGGACGCGTTGCGGGAGTGCTCTTTTCCCGCGTCGATACGGGCACCTACACGATCACGATCAACACCTATCAGGACGGCACGCCGGTCGACTCGACCACCGCCGGAACCCAGTCGTTCCGCGATGGCATGCCGATGGTGCAGAACTGCATGCCGGGCGCGACCTGCATCGTCCGCCAAGACGGATGGTACGTGGGCATCGACACCTCGGCGCCGATCAACGCCATTGAGGCCGTCATCGCCGTCAATGGCGCCACCGCGCCGCTGCCGATCCGGGAGCTGTGCGTGCAGTGACGCCGCCGGGCGGCGCCGTCGAGTCCCGCCCCTGAACCCCGCCGCCGGCAGCAACTGAGCACCACGTCGCTGTTCAGCCGCGCCCTGAGCGGTCTACCATCAGGGGGTTCGCGGCACGCCCACGGGCGCGCCAGGGGAGCGAAATGACCGCACGACGGCGCAATCATTACGACGTCAGCAACACGGTGTGCATTGCCGACCCGGCGGCGGTCTGTACGGCGGTGTGCGCGCTGCTGCAGGCGCTCTATCCGCAGCAGTCACTGGCGCCGGTGCGCGCGGCCTTCGACACCTTCGCGCGCCTGTATGCCGGCACGCTGCCCGGCTACGCCGGCTGCGACACCTGGTATCACGATGCGCAGCACAGCCTCGACTGCGCCCTGGCGCTGGCGCGCATGATCGACGGCCATGAGCGCAGCGTGCCGGCGGCGCAGCGGCTCGGCGGCACGCGCTGCGTGCTCGGCGTGATCGTTGCGCTGTTCCACGACGCCGGCTACGTCCGCCGCAGCGGCGATCGCGCGCGCAACGGCGCGGAGCTGACCCTGTGCCATGTGCGCCGCAGCGGCGATTTCCTGGCCGACTTCCTGCCGGGCGTGGGGCTGCGCGCCCAGGCGCGGCTGGCGCAGCGCATCGTGCACTTCACCGGCTACGAGGTCGCCCTCGACCAGATCCGCGTCGCGCATCCCAAGGACCGCCGGCTCGGCTTCATGCTCGGCAGTGCCGATATCCTCGCGCAGACCGCCGACCGCCTATATCTGGAGAAGTGCCGGGACTTCCTGTTCCGCGAGTTTGCGCTGTGCGGGCTGGCCGGACCCGGCGAGCAGGCGCTTTATGCCTCGGCGCGCGATCTGCTGGAACAGACCGTTGCGTTCAACCGCAAGCTGTGGCGCGAACGCGTGGATGGCTACTTCCAGGGTGTGCACCGCTACCTTGATGCCCACTTCGGCGGCCCGCATCCCTACGGCACCACCGTCCACGCGCATCTGCATCGCATCGACACGCTGGTGCGGCAGGACCGGCTGCATGAACTCAGGGGCCGTCCGGTGGCGATTGACGCCGCGCGCCTGCGTCGCATTCTCGGCGCGCCCCGCCCGCGGCGCGGCTCACGCCGCGCATCCGGCGCCCCGCGGGTGCCGGCTCACTCGAACTGAATCGGCACGCTCAGCCGCAGGGCTTGACCGTCGGGCGGCGCCGGCACCGGGCTGGAGCGCCGCAGCAGCTCGATCGCCTCGGCATCAAGAACCGCCTGCGTGCTGCTGCGCACGATGCGCAGTCCGGAGACCGCACCATCGGCCGCGACATCAAAGCCGACCACGACCGTGCCCCGGCGGGTTTCGGCCGCGCTCAACGACACCCGATGACGCTGCAGATGCGCGCGCAGACGTGCGTAGTAGCGGTCGTGTCCACCGCCGCCGGCCTCCTGCGCGGCCACCGGCGCGGCCGCGGCAGCCGGCGCCTGTTCTCCGCCGCCCTGCGCCGCGCTGACCAGCGCCAGTTCGAGCACCATTGAGGCCGCCGCGCCGGCACCGTGCGCCACACCGGCGCTGTTCTGCTCGCTCACGCGCAGCGATCCGGTGGCGGTCAGCAGCACGCCGTGCAGCAGCAGCGCGCCGCTCAACGCAGCCGGCCACCGCCAGCGCGACGCCCTGAGTGTTTCGGCCACCGGCATCGCAGGCTCAGCGCTCCGGCGCCACCAGCAGCTGCACCTGCTCGACCCCGGCGGCGTGCAGCAGCGCCAGCAGGGCGAGCAGGTTCGGCGCGGCCGCATCGTGGCGCGCCTGCAGGCGCACGCGTCGCGCGCCGGTGCTGTGCCGCCACTGGCCCAGCTCGTGCGCGGCCAGTGCGCGCGCGCCGTCGTGCAGCACGCCCTGCGCGTCCAGGCGCAGCAGGGGCGCGACCGGGTCGGCCGCGGCGCCGGCGTCGGCGCGCGGCAGCTCGGCCGAGGGGGCTGCCGGAGCGGCGCCGATGCGCGCCAGCATCATGAAGAACACCAGCAGCAACAGCACGACGTTGAGGATCGGCAGCAGATCGAGCATCGGCGCCGGCGCGCGCTGCCGTCGTAGCTTCACGGCGTACCCGCCTGCAGCTGCACCGCAATGCCGGCGCCGCGCAGCGGCTCCAGCACGTCGACCAGATCCTGCAGATCCGCGCCGGATTCGGCGCTCAGACGCAGTGCGTCGTGGCCCGCGGCCCGCAGCCGCGCGATCAGCTCGGGCGGCGCCAGCACCGCGCCGGCAACCGCCAGGCGCCCGT
>JBFHQK010000289.1:0-3383 GCA_041592255.1 Fontimonas sp. | reverse complement strand
CCTTGCCCTCGGCGTCGAGTTCGTCGTCGCGCGCGTAGACCCGCTCCGGCGCGGCGCGGGCCGCATCGATCACGGCCAGTACCGCGTCGCCGTGGCGGGCCAGCGTCTTGGGCGGCAGCACTTCGAGCGCGGCGAGTTCGCGTGCGGTCTGCGGCTGGCGCTGGGCGAGCCGATACAGCGGCTCGTCGTCGAGAATCCATTTGCGCGGCCGGTCGCGCTGCTGGGCCTCAGTCTCGCGCCAGGCCGCCAGCGCCGCGGCCACGGTCTGCTCGCTGGCGCTCAGCCGGGCCAGCCCCTTGAGCCGCTGCCACGCATCCTCAGGCAGGGTGCGGTACTGCGCCGGATCGCACATCCGCGCGCAGTCCTCGGCGAGCCAGCTCAGGCGCTCGCGCTCGGCGAGTTCGGCCTGCAGCGCCGGATAGATCTCCGCCAGATGCTCGACATCGGCGGCCGCGTAGTCGAGCTCGGCGGGTCGCAGCGGGCGCCGCGCCCAGTCGGTGCGCGACAGGCTCTTGTCCAGCGTGATGCCCAGGCGCTTTTCAATCAGGCCGGCGTAGCCGATCTGGTCGCCGTAGCCGAGCAGGGTCGCCGCGATCTGGGTGTCGAACAGCGGCTGCGGGCAGCTGCCGCGCAGGCGCACCAGGATCTCCAGATCCTGGCCGGCGGCGTGGAACAGCTTGACCTGGTGGGCCGTGTACAGGGCGTCGAGCAGCGGCGTGAGATCGCTCAGCGCGGTGGTGTCGACCAGCGCGGTCGACTGCTCGTCGCGGACCTGCACCAGGCACAGGCGCGGGTAGTAGGTGTCGACGCGGACGAATTCGGTGTCAATGGCGAGCACTGCGCTCGCCGACCAGCGCGCGGCGGACTGGGCCAGGGCCCCGGGTTCGGAAATCAGTCTGTGGCTCATGAGGGCATTCTTTCGAACGCCTAGAATACCGGTTCAACTCCGTTAACGAACTCATGTACGCGCAAACTTTCGCTGTGACCCTGCGCATCCTCGGCTTTCGCGCCGGCCCGCAGGACTTCCCCTTCGACCCGCGTCTGACCGCGCCGCTGATGCTGCTCGCGGGACTCGCCAACTTCCTGGTCTTCGTGCAGGTGCTGCCGGTGGCCAGCTCGGCGGCGATGGCCGCGGCGATGATCGCCGCCACCGCGCTGGTGACGCGCTCGGTACTGCGCGCGCGCGACCTGCTGAGCCGCTACAACCAGACCTTCAACGCGCTGCTGGCCACCGCCGCGGCACTGACGTTCATGCTGCTGCCGCTGTTCGCGCAGGTGGCGCCGTCGCTGCGCGAAGTCGCCGCCAACCCCGAACTGCTGGAGCAGGCGGATGCGCTCAAGCTACCGCAAGGGGTGGTGTTCCTGATGAACCTGCTCAACTTCTGGAATTTCGGCGTCACCGCCCACATCTTCCGCCACGCCGCCAATGTCCAGCTGTGGGTGGGCGTGGTGATCGCACTGATCATCGCCTTCGTCGTGCTGTTCTTCGTCGCCTTCGCCGGCACGCTTGCCGGCGTGTTGGTCGGTGCCCGCTGAGCGCCGCGCGATGCACATTCATATCCTGGGCATCTGCGGCACGTTCATGGCCGGCATCGCCGCGATCGCGCGCGAGGCCGGGCACCGGGTCACCGGTTCAGACGCCGCGGCCTGGCCGCCGATGTCGACCCAGCTCGAACAGCTGGGCATCACCGTGATGCAGGGCTACGCGCCTGCGCACCTTGAGCCGCGGCCGGATATCGTCGTCGTCGGCAATGTGGTCAGCCGCGGCAACGCGGCGATGGAATACGTGCTCGATGCCGGCCTGCCCTACACCTCGGGGCCGCAGTGGCTGGCCGAGAACGTGCTGCACGGCCGCCATGTGCTGGCGGTGGCCGGCACCCACGGCAAGACCACGACGACGTCGATCCTGGCCTGGCTGCTGGAACACGCCGGCCTGGCGCCGGGCTTTCTGGTCGGCGGTGTGCCGCAGAATTTCGGCATCTCGGCGCGTCTGGGGCAATCGCCGTATTTCGTCATCGAGGCCGACGAGTACGACACCGCGTTTTTCGACAAGCGCTCCAAGTTCGTGCACTACCGGCCGCGCACCTGCGTGCTCAACAACCTCGAGTATGACCACGCCGACATCTTTCCTGATCTGGCCAGCATCGAACGGCAGTTCCACCACCTGATCCGCACCGTGCCGCGCAGCGGGCGCCTGGTGGTCAACGGCGGCGACGCCAATCTGGCGCGCGTGCTGGATCAGGGCTGCTGGAGCGAGCGGGTGTATTTCGACCGCGACGATGCCTGGTGCGCGCGGCCGCGGGAAGGCGGCTTCGAGCTGCTGATCGACGGCCGGTCGCAGGGCCTGGTGCGCACGCCGCTGGCCGGCGCCCACAACCGGGCCAACGTGCTCGCCGCCTTCGCCGCGGCGCAGCATGTCGGCGTGCCGCTGGCGACGCTGATCGAGGGCTTGGCGCAGTTCCGCAATGTGCGCCGGCGCCTGGAGCGGGTCGGCGAAGCCAGGGGGGTGGAGGTTTACGACGACTTCGCCCATCACCCGACCGCAATTGCCGTGACGCTGGCCGCGCTGCGCGAGCGCGGCCCGGGGCGCATTCTCGCGGTGCTCGAACCGCGTTCGAACACGATGCGGCTGGGGACCCACGCCGGCGAGCTGGCGCACAGCCTGCGCGATGCGGAGCTGTGCTTCGTCTACGCGCGGCCTGATCTGAAATGGGATGCGGGTGCGGCGCTGGCGCCGGTCGGTGCGCGCCTGCGCGTGCACGCTGAGCTCGATGCGCTGGTGGCGGCGGTGGTGGCCTCCGCGCAGCCCGGTGACCGCGTGCTGGTGATGTCCAACGGCGATTTCGGCGGCGTGCATGGCCGTCTGCTGCGCGCGCTCGGCGGTTGAGTGCGCGCCGCGTGCGCCGCTGCGGCACCGCTCCTTTAGAATCGCGCCATCCAAACCGCCGGCATTCATCGCATGTCTTCCGTCAAGTCGCGCCTCTACCGCGTCACGTTCCTGAACCAGGGACAGGTCTACGAGCTGTATGCGCGCGAGGTGAGTCACGGCGGCATGCTCGGCTTTGTCGAGATCGGCAAGCTGGTGTTCGGCGAAAAGACCACGCTGGTGGTGGATACCAGCGAGGAAAAGCTCAAGGAGGAGTTCGCCGAAGTCGAGCGCTTCTACGTGCCGGTGCACGCGGTGGTGCGGATCGACGAGGTGCGCAAGCGCGGCCCGGCGCGGATTGTCGGCGGCACCGACAATGGCTCGAAAGTGACGCCGTTTCCGCTCTACAACTTCGGCGGCGACGGCAAGAAGTGACCCGCTTGCGCCGCGGCGGCCGTTCCGCGCCGGGCGGCGCGAGCGCCAGCGGCGGCCCGGCCCGGGTCCGCGGCCGGGCATT
>JBFHQK010000288.1:0-3399 GCA_041592255.1 Fontimonas sp. | reverse complement strand
GGCCATCTCGACACCGTCTTTCCGCTCGACCATCCGTTCCAGACCGCGCGCGCGGACGGCGATGACTGCCTGCACGGGCCCGGCGTCGCCGATCTCAAGGGCGGGCTGCTGGTGATGTGGGCGGCGCTGGCCGCACTCGAGCGCAGCCCCTGGCGCGAGCGCATCGGCTGGGAGGTGCTGCTCAACCCCGACGAGGAGGTCGGCTCGCAGGGCTCCGACCCGCTGCTGCGCGAGGCCGCCGCACGCAACCACTTCGGCCTGGTCTTCGAGCCCGCGCTGCCCGACGGCAGTCTGGCGTCGGCGCGCAAGGGCAGCGGCAATTTCGATCTGATCGTGCATGGCCGTGCCGCGCATGCCGGCCGCAACCCCGAAGCGGGCCGCAACGCGCTGCGCGCCGCCGCCGAGCTGATCGCCGCGGTCGACGGCCTCAACGGCGCACGCGAGGGCGTGAGCTTCAACGCCGGCTACGTGCACGGCGGCGGGCCGCTCAACGTCGTGCCCGACCTGTGCGTGTTCAAGTTCAACGTGCGCACCGCCCAGCCCACCGACGCCGACTGGGTCAGCACCCAGCTCGATGCGATGCTGGCCCGCACGCAGCGCGACGGCATCCGCTGCGAGCTGCGCGGCGGCTTCACGCGGCCGCCGAAAGTCGTCGATGCACGCCAGCAGCAGCTGATGGACCTGCTCGGCGACTGCGGCCGCCAGCTCGGCACCGCGCTGACGTTCAAACCCACCGGCGGCTGCTGCGACGGCAACAACCTCGCCGCCTACGGTCTGGCCAACGTCGACAACCTCGGCGTCGTCGGCCGCGACATCCATTCCGACCAGGAGCGCATGCGCCTGTCCTCGCTGGGCGAACGCGCCCAGCTCTCCGCACTGCTGTTGCTGCGCCTGGCTCACGGCGAGCTCGACTGGCACTGACATGCGCCTGATCCGGCCGATCCGACTCGACGACCTCGACGCGCTGCTGGCGATGGCGCGCGGCGCCGGCGCCGGCTTCACCTCGCTGCCCCCCGAGCGCGACACGCTGCAAGAGAAGATCGAGCGCTCGGTGCAGTCGTTTGCCGAAGCGGCGCAGGCACCAGGCGATCAGCGCTACATGTTCGTGCTCGAAGAATCGAGTACCGGCGAGGTCGGCGGCTGCTGCGCGATCGAGGCCGCGTGCGGGCTCGACGAGCCGTTCTACAACTACCGCGTCGGCCTGACCGTGCACGCCAGCCGCGCGCTGCAGGTCTACAGCCGGGTGCCGACGCTGTATCTGTCCAATGATCTGACCGGCACCAGCGTACTGTGCTCGCTGTATCTGGCGCCGGCCTTCCGCGCCGACGGCATGGGTCATCTGTTGTCGAAGTCGCGCTTCCTGTTCATCGCCAACGCTCCGCAGCGTTTCGCCGACAAGGTCATCGCCGAGATGCGCGGGGTGTCCGACGAGCACGGCCGCTCGCCGTTCTGGGAGGGCCTGGGGCGGCACTTCTTCAGCATCGAATACGGCGACGCCGAGCACATCGTCGGCCTCGGCAACAAGGCCTGCATCGCCGAGCTGATGCCCAAGCACCCGATCTATACCGTGCTGCTGCCCGCAGAAGCGCAGGCGGTGATGGGCAAGGTCCACCCGGAAACCGCGCCGGCCCTGCGGCTGCTCGAACAGGAAGGCTTCCGCTATCAGGGCTATGTCGACATTTTTGACGGCGGACCGGCGGTTGAAGCGCCGACTGCCGCGGTACGGTCGATTCGCCGCTCGTGGCGGCAGCGGGTGCAGATCGGCCCGCCCGCCGCCAGCGGCAGCCCGCACCTGATCGCCAATCTGGCCGTCCATGATTTTCGCTGCATACTGGCGTTGCTTAACCCGAAGCGCGACAGTCTCACGCTCAGCGAGGATCAGGCCCGGGCGCTGCAGCTGGGCGTCGATGACGAGGCGCGTATCGTCGCGCTCTGACGGAGGCCGTCATGCACACCGGACAGCTGTTCATTGACGGCCACTGGCGCGATGGGCAGGGCGCGGCATTCGCCAGCCGGGCGCCGCACGATCAGCAGGTGATCTGGCGCGGACACGCCGCCGCAGACCGCGACGTCGCCGACGCTTTCACCGCCGCCCGTGCGGCCTGGCCGGCATGGGCCGACCGCGACAGCGCCGAGCGCGAAGCCATTGCGCAGGCCTTCGCCGCCGAACTCAAGACCCACAGCGAGGCGCTGGCCCGCTGCATCGCCGAGGAGGTCGGCAAGCCGCTGTGGGAGGCGCGCACCGAGGTCAGCGCGATGATCGGCAAGATTGCGATCTCGATCCGCGCCTATCACGAGCGTACCGGCATGCACGAACAGCCGACCGACTTCGGCCGCCACGTGCTGCGCCACCGTCCGCACGGCGTGGTGGCCGTGTTCGGCCCGTACAATTTTCCCGGCCATCTCCCCAACGGACACGTGGTCCCGGCGCTGCTCGCCGGCAACGCCGTGCTGTTCAAGCCCAGCGAACAGACCCCGGCAGTGGCCGAGATGATGGTGCGGCTGTGGGAGCGCGCCGGCATCCCGCCCGGGGTGCTCGCGCTGCTGCAGGGCGAACGCGCCACCGGCGAGGCGATTGCCGCCCACCCCCAGCTCGACGGCCTGTATTTCACCGGCAGCTCCCGCACCGGTGAGCTGCTGCACCGGCAGAGCGGTGGCGACACCGGACGCATCCTGGCACTGGAGATGGGTGGCAACAACCCGCTGATCGTGCGCCCGGTGGCGCAGCGCGACGCGGCGGTGCTCGATGTGATCCAGTCTGCGTTCATCACCTCGGGCCAGCGCTGCACCTGCGCCCGCCGTCTGCTGGTGCCATCCGGCGACTGGGGAGATGCGTTCCTGCAGCGACTGATCGAGGCCACCGCCGCCTTGGCCATCGATGCCTGGAACGCCGAGCCGCAACCGTACATGGGGCCGCTGATCAGCGCGCGCGCCGCCGCGGATCTGCGCGCCGCCCAGAACCGCCTGCTTGCCGCCGGCGCGCAGCCGCTGCTGCCGATGCGCAGCCTCGACCGCGGCGAGGCGTTCCTGTCGCCCGGCCTGCTCGATGTCAGCGCGCTCAGCGACCCGCCCGACGAGGAATTCTTCGGCCCGCTGCTGCAGGTGTACCGCTACCGCGACTTCGATGCCGCGATCGAGAGCGCCAACCGCACGCGCTACGGCCTCGCCGCCGGGCTGATCAGCGACGACGAGCGTGAGTACGAGCGCTTCTGGCGCCGCATCCGCGCCGGCATCGTCAACTGGAACCGGCCGACGACTGGCGCGTCGGGCGCGTACCCGTTCGGCGGCGTCGGCGCCAGCGGCAACCATCGCCCCAGCGCGTATTACGCCGCGGACTACTGCGCCTATCCGGTCGCCAGCAGCGAAGCGCCCCACCCGCTGCCGCCGGCCGCACTGCCG
>JBFHQK010000287.1:0-3458 GCA_041592255.1 Fontimonas sp. | reverse complement strand
CGTCGTGCGCGGCTGGAAGGTCAAGGTCGGCGACACGCTGTCGCAGGGCGACACGATCTGCACGCTGGAGACGGCCGCGGGCCAAGCGCCGCGCGGCGCCGCGGCGCACACCTCGCCCCCGGCTTCAGCACCCGCGCCCGCCGCGCAGAGCGCCACGCCCGCTGCGGCGGGCGCGGGCGCCGTTGCGACGCCCGATCAGACCCCGGTCCCGCCAGCCCCGGCGGGGCGCTCGGCAGTCGCCACCGCCGCGCAGGGCAGCGCGTCGACGGCCGCCGTGCCCTACGCCGGCCCGGCGACGCGCAAGTTCGCGCGCGAGCTCGGCGTCGATCTGGCGCAGGTGACCGGCAGCGGCGCGCGCGGCCGCATCGTCATCGAGGACGTGCAGGCCTTCGTCAAGCAGCGCCTGGCGCAGCCGGCGGGTGCGCGTGCGGGTGCCGCGCTGCCGGCGATCCCGGCGATCGACTTCTCCCAGTTCGGCGCCATCGAGACCCAGCCGCTGGCGCGCATCCGCAAGCTGTCGGCGCAGTTCCTGCACCGCAGCTGGGTCAACGTGCCGCACGTGACCCAGTTCGATGAGGCCGACATCACCGAGCTGGAATCCTTCCGCAAGCAGCAGAGCGACGAGTCCGCCGCCGCCGGCGGGCCGAAGCTGACGCTGCTGCCGTTCCTGATGAAGGCGGTCGCGGTGGCGATGAAGCAGTACCCGGAGTTCAACGCCTCGCTGGCCCCCGACGGCGAGCACCTGATCCTGAAGAAGTACTGCCACGTCGGTTTTGCCGCCGATACGCCCAACGGCCTGGTCGTGCCGGTGGTGCGCAACGTCTGGAACAAGGGCATCGCCGAACTCGCCGCCGAGTGCGCGGCGCTGGCGAAGAAGGCGCGCGACGGCAAGCTCAAGCCCGACGAGATGAAGGGCGGCTGTTTCTCGATTTCCTCGCTGGGCGGCATCGGCGGCAGCCACTTCACGCCGATCGTCAATGCGCCGGAAGTCGCGATCCTGGGCGTGTCGAGAAGCCAGATGAAGCCGGTCTGGGACGGGCAGCAGTTCGTGCCGCGGCTGATGTGCCCGCTGTCGCTGTCCTATGACCACCGCGTCATCGACGGCGCCTACGCGGCGCGCTTCATCGTCCACCTGGTCAAGCTGATCGGCGACATCCGGCGCCTGAGCCTGTAGCGCGGCGCGGTAGAATTCGCGTCGTCCAGGAATTCGATCATGAGCACCAAGAAGACGCGCAAGTCACCGGCGGCCAAGCCGGAACCGAAAGGGCCGTTCAAGCAGCCGCTGCAGAAGCCCCAGCCCTGGTCGTTCGGCGGGCGCGGGCCGCGCGCCGACCGCGGCGAGGGCACCAAGGCGCAGCCGGACGCCGAGCGCCTGGCCGGCAAGTCGCGCAAGGTGCACTGAGGCCGGCGCAGTGCCTCAGCGCGCCGGGCGCAGGCCGACGTCGGCCAGCGCCGCGCTGAGCTGCTGCCAGCGCGTTTCGACCGTGCCGGTCAGGCCCACCGACATGCGCACCAGTCCGGGCGCGATGCCGGCGCGGCGCTGCTCGTCCGCGGACAGCTCGCTCGAGGTCGAGGCGCCCGAGCACGACATCAGGGTCTCGAAGTAGCCCAGGCTCACGGCCATGAAGCCGAAGCGGTAGCGGTTCTGCAGCAGCTCCATGAAGGTTTCCGCGCGCTCGCGGCTGCCCAGATCGATGCCCAGCAGGCCGCCGTAGCCGAACTCGGCATTGCCGATGCGGTCCAGCACCGCGCGTCCCGGGTGATCGGACAAGCCGGGATAGATCACCGGCAGGCCGGCAGCGTCCAGGCGCTGGGCGAAGGCCAGCGCGCGCCGGCTGTGTTCGGCCATGCGCAGGCCCAGGTGCGGCAGCCGCAGCGACAGATCGAAGGCCTGGTTCGGGTCCATCGTCGGCCCGAGCAGCATCAGCGAGCCGGTGTGCAGATCCATCAGCTGCTGAATGAAGGCGGTGCGCCCGAGCACCGCCCCACCGACGATGTCGGACGCGCCGCTGATGAACTTGGTCAGGCTGTGCACGACCACGTCGGCGCCCTGCGCGATCGGCGTGACGATCAGCGGGCTGAAGGTGTTGTCCACCACCAGCTGGGCACCGTGCCGATGCGCGATCTGCGCCAGCGGTTCGATGTCGGCGACCTTGAGCGTCGGATTGGCGAGGGTCTCGACGTAGATCAGGCGCGTGCCGTCGATGCAGGCGCGCTCGACCGCAGCGAGATCGCCGACGTCGACAAAGCGGGTGCGCAGCCCGGTCTTCTGCGGCAGGTAGTCGTGGAACAGCGCATAGGTGCCGCCGTAGATCGTGTCCGAGACCACCGCGTGATCGCCGTGACCGCACAGCTGCATCACCACGGCGGCGATCGCGCCCATGCCGCTGGCGGTGCAGTAGCCGGCTTCGGCGTTCTCCATCGCCGCGAGCTGGTGTCCGAGCGCGAACACGGTCGGATTGAAGTGCCGGCCGTACAGATAGCAGCCGCCGGCGTCGGGGCCGCGCCGGCCCTGAAAGATCTCGGGCATGGTCTGCGCATGCATCACCGTGAAAGTGGTGCTCGCTTCGATCGACATGTTGACGCCGCCATGCTCGCCGAACTCGTGCCGGGCGCGGGCCATCGCTTCGATGGGATCAAACGCCTTCATCGCTGCTCCTGATACGCGGTGCGGCAGCCTGACATGGCGCGCATCACCCTGCCTCGGGGAAACCGCCCAGCCGCGGTGCCGGCAACGCGGCTTGCGCCGGCCGGAACGATTGCTAGACTCGGGCCGCCATGAAGCCACGCCCCACACTCGCGCCGCTCCTGTTCATGCTGCTGCCGCTGGCCGTACCCGCCCAGCAGCAGCAATACGTCGACGACCGCATCGCCGTCACCGTACGCGACGCGCCGCGCAACGACGCCGGCCGCGTCGGCGTCGTGCACAGCGGTGACCGCGTCACCGTGCTCGAAACCCTGGGGGCGAACAGCTTCGCGCGGGTGCGCACCAGCGACGGCCGCGAGGGCTGGGTCACCGCGCGCTATCTCACCGACGAGCCGGCCTCGCGCACCGCGCTGTCCGCCGCGCGCCGGGAACTGGCCGATGCGCGTAGCCGCATCACCGAGCTGGAACACGCGCTGGGCACGGCGCAGGGTGCGCTGGACGAGGCGCAGGCGCAGCTGCAGGACGCGCAGCCGGCGCTGGCGCTGGCCGAGCAGAACGAAGGCCTGCGCGTCCGCATCGCCGATCTGGAGGCCGAGGCGCTCGGCGTGCAGCAGCGGTTCGACGACGAAAAGGCGCATCGGCGCACGCTGCTCGCCGGCGGCGGTCTGGTCGGCGCCGGCGCGCTGGCCGCGCTGCTGCTGATCGCGCTCGGGCGCGCCAGCCGCCGTCGGCGCTGGAGCGACTTCTGAGCCGGCGCGGCGCGGCGGCCGGAGCGCTGCTCCTGCTGCTGGCCGGTGCCGCGAGCTGGTAT
>JBFHQK010000286.1:0-3463 GCA_041592255.1 Fontimonas sp. | reverse complement strand
TCGATGGTCTGCACGCCGGCGCCGTCGCAGCCTTCGCAGCGGCCGCCCTTGACGTTGAAGCTGAAGCGTCCCGGCGTGTAGCCGCGTGCGCGGGATTCGGCGACGGCGGCAAACAGTTCGCGGATCGGCGTGAACAGCTGGGTGTAGGTCGCCGGATTGCTGCGCGGCGTGCGGCCGATCGGCGACTGGTCGATGTCGATGACCTTGTCGAGCTGTTCGAGTCCGTCGATGCCATCGCAGTCGGCGTGCTGCGTGGCTGCGCCATTGAGCTGGCGCGCCGCCACGCCGTAGAGCGTGTCGTTGATCAGCGTCGACTTGCCCGAGCCGGAAACTCCGGTGACGCAGGTAATCAGGCCAAGCGGAATCTCGGCGGTGACGCGCTTGAGGTTGTTGCCGCGCGCATTGCGGATGGTGATCGACTTGCCCGGCGCGGGCTCCACGCGCAGGTCGGGAATCTCGATGCGCGACCGGCCGCAGAGATATCGGCCGGTGATCGAACCTTCGCTGCGCTCGATGTCCGCGGGCGTGCCCTGGGCAACGACGGCGCCGCCGTGCACGCCCGCGCCCGGGCCGATGTCGACGACATGGTCGGCATGGCGGATCGCATCCTCGTCGTGCTCGACCACGATCACGGTGTTGCCCAGATCGCGCAGCCGGAACAGCGTCTGCAGCAGGCGTTCGTTGTCGCGCTGGTGCAGGCCGATCGAGGGTTCGTCGAGCACATACATCACGCCGACCAGGCCGGCGCCGATCTGCGAGGCCAGGCGGATGCGCTGGGCCTCGCCCCCGGACAGCGTCTCGGCGCTGCGCGCCAGCGTCAGGTATTCCAGGCCGACGTTGTTGAGGAAGCCCAGGCGCGCGCGGATTTCCTTGAGGATCTTGTCGGCAATCTCCCCCTTGTGCCCGGGCAGCTGCATCGCGCTGAAAAAGGCCTCGGCGTCGCGCACCGACAGCGCGGTCAGTGACGGCAGGTTGCGGTCGGCGACAAAGACGTGGCGCGCGGCGCGGTTGAGCCGCTGGCCGCCGCAGTCGGGGCAGGGCTGGTTGCTCAGGTATTTCGCCAGCTCCTCGCGCACCGCCTCGGATTCGGTCTCGCGATAGCGGCGCTCGAGGTTGGGGATGATGCCCTCGAACTTGTGCGTGCGCCGGTGCAGGCGGCCGCGCTCGTCGGGGTACTCGAACTCGATGCGCTCGTCGCCGCTGCCCTGCAGCAGGACCTTGCGCACCTTGTCCGTCAGTTTCGCAAACGGCTTTTCCGGATCGAAGCCGTAGTGCTGGGCCAGCGAGGTGACGAAATGCCAGTAGTACGGATTGCGCTTGTCCCACGAGCGGATCGCGCCGGCGGCCAGGCTCAGTTCCGGGTGCGCCACCACCCGCGTCTCGTCGAAGGTCTGCAGCGTGCCCAGGCCGTCGCACTTCGAGCAGGCGCCGTGCGGCGCGTTGAACGAGAACAGGCGCGGTTCGAGCTCTTCGAGCGAGTAGCCGCAGTGCGGGCAGGACATGCGCGCCGAGAAGGTCAGCATCGCGCCGTCGCCGCTGTGCGGTGCGACATAGGCCAGCCCTTCGGACAGCCGCAGCGCGGTCTCGAACGACTCCGCCAGTCGCTGCTTCAATCCACCGGTCGGATCGCCGCCGCTCGCGGCGGCGGGCGGCCGCACCTTGAAGCGGTCGACGACGATCTCGATGTCGTGCTTGAGCTTGCGGTTGAGCGTCGGCACCTCGTCGAGTTCGAACACCTTGCCGTCGACGCGCACGCGCACGAAGCCCTGCGCGCGTGCCTGCTCGAACCACTCGGCGTGCTCGCCCTTGCGCCCGCGCACCACCGGCGCCAGCAGCAGCCAGGCCGACTCGGCCGGCTGCGCCAGCACCTGATCGACCATCTGCGACACCGACTGCGCCTCGAGGGTGACGCCGTGGTCGGGGCAGTGCGCAGTGCCCACGCGCGCGAACAGCAGGCGCAGGTAGTCGTAGATCTCGGTGACGGTACCCACGGTCGAGCGCGGGTTGTGCGAGGTCGACTTCTGCTCGATCGAGATCGCCGGCGACAGGCCCTCGATCACGTCCACGTCCGGCTTCTGCATCATCGACAGGAACTGCCGGGCGTAGGCCGACAGCGACTCGACATAGCGCCGCTGTCCCTCCGCGTAGAGGGTGTCGAACGCCAGCGACGATTTGCCCGAGCCGGACAGTCCGGTGATGACAATCAGCTGGTCACGCGGCAGATCCAGCGAGACATTCTTGAGGTTGTGCGTGCGCGCACCGCGGATGCGGATGGTTTCCATCGGGCGAGGGGGCTCTCAAACCAGCTAATATATGCGCCCCCAACCTGACACGACAGTGCGCGGTTCGCCCGGAACGGCGCCAAGTCGCTGCACTCACTCGCGCAAATCCTTGATTCGCTGCAGGCAGTTTCGATGAATGCTCTGGAATGGCGCGCCGTATTCGCGCTGGGCGCGCTGTACGCGCTGCGCATGATCGGCATGTTCATGGTGCTGCCGGTCTTCGCGCTGTATGCCCGTGATCTGCCGGTGCCGGCCCAGCCCTGGCAGATCGGCCTGGCGATCGGCATCTATGGCCTGACTCAGGCGCTGCTGCAGATCCCGATGGGCATGGCCTCGGATCGCTTCGGGCGCAAGCCGGTGATCGTGGTGGGCATGCTGGTGTTCGCGCTCGGCAGCTGGGTCGCCGGCGCCACCGATGAAATCGGCTGGATCATTTTCGGCCGCGCGTTGCAGGGTGCCGGCGCGGTGTCGTCGGCGGTCGCCGCGCTGCTGGCCGATGTCACCCGCGACTCGGTGCGCACGCTGGCGATGGCGCTGCTGGGCGCCGGCATGGGTCTGGCGTTCGTGCTCGCGCTGGTGCTTGGCCCGATCGTTGCCGGCTGGATCGGGGTCGACGGCATCTTCCAGCTCACCGCGGTGCTGGCCGTGCTGAGCCTGCCGGCGCTGCTGTTGGGCGTGCCGACCCCGGACGCGGCACCCGCCCGTGCCGGCGGCCTGCGCGCGGTACTCGCCAATGCCCAGCTGCTGCGGCTGGATGCCGGGATTTTCCTGCTGCACGCCTGCATGACGGCGGTGTTCACCGCGGTGCCGCTGGCGATCGTCGACACCCTGGGGCTGGCCAGTGCCGAGCATTGGAAGCTGTATCTGCCGGTGCTGCTGCTGAGCCTGCTGCCGGTGCTGCCGATGATTCGCATCGCCGAGCATCGCGGCCGCTTCAAGGCCGCGTTCATCGCGTCGATTGCGCTGCTGGCGCTGGCGCTGGCACTGGCGGCCTACGGTCATGCCTCGGGCGTTGCGCTGGTGCTCGGTCTGCTGCTGTACTTTATCGGCTTCAACTTTCTCGAAGGCGCGCTGCCGTCGCTGATTTCGCGCATGGCGCCGCCGGCACAGCGTGGCGCGGCGCTCGGGGTCTATTCCAGCGCGCAGTTCCTGGGCGCGTTCGCCGGCGGCACGCTGGGCGG
>JBFHQK010000285.1:0-3479 GCA_041592255.1 Fontimonas sp. | reverse complement strand
TCGCCGGCCACGTAGCGCGGACGCTGCGGCGGCGCCGGCTCACTGCGCAACGGCGCCACCCCGCCGGATGCGGCCTGGCCGTCGCGCAGGCCGATCGCCAGCTGGCGCAGCTCCTGCTGCACCGCCGCCAGCGTCCACGGACCGAAATGCGTCGACGCACCCTCGTACTGCTGCGACGCGTATTCCTCGCGCGTGGTCAGGTACTGGACGAAATCATTCGACAGGCTGGCAACGAGCGCGAACTCGACGCCGGCGCCGCGCAGCTCGGCCATCACGGTGTCATGGATGCGCCGCGCCGAAGTGGTCGTGACTTCCCAGGGCAGTGCGATCACCGCCAGATTGCCGAGCGCGACGATCTGCAGCGGCAGCACGGCGTTGCTGATGAATTCGGTGGTGCCGATCGGAAACAGAATCGGCTTTTCGGCATGACAGCTGTAATCGGCATCCGGCAGGCCCGGCACCGTCCCCAGCGCGCCGGTATAGCCGCAGCCGACGACGCCACCGAAGGTCTGCGCCGGAATCACCGGGTAGCCGCTGGCCGACGCGTTGGCCGCGGCACTGTCGAGCACGAGCTGGATGTCGGCGGCCAGACTGGCCAGCGGGTCGATGACTTCGCAGCTGATGCCTTCCTGGCTGGGCCCGCGGTTGTCCTCGGCGCCCGCCGCCATGCTGTACCCCAGCGCTGCGGTGCAGGTCCGCTTGACCGGCGCGTCGAGCTCGGGCGGATGCTGCAGGCCTGCCAGAATCATCGGATCGGTGATCTCGATCCGATCCATCGGCACATGGATCAGCCGGCTGCCGATGCCGCCGGTCAGCGCAGGCCCGCCGCCATCGAACAGCTCGATCGCGCGCGCCAGCTGCTTGACGCCGTGCGCGGCGGTGCTTTCCAGCGTGTCGACGCCGCAGCCGATGCGGACATCCGGAAACGGGAATTCGCGGTAGCACAGATTGGGCGACGCATCGCCCTCGTCGGCCTGCGCAAACGCCGCGACGAAGCGGTCCTGACCGTCCGGCGCGAGATAGTCGGTGTGCATGATGCGCTCGAAGGTGAGCGCGGCCAGCCCCTTGTTGTCGCTGCTCACCAGCGGCTCGTGCGTGCCGACCGAGGTGGTGTGCACCCCGAACCAGTTCAGCAGTCCGATCGGGCGCCCGTCGCTGCGCTCGAAGCGCAGCTGCACCATGCGCTTGTCGACGTTGACCTCGTCACCGCGCTGGTTGCGCCACTGCGCGCGCTCGGCCGCCGGGTTGCGTGCGTAGGCCGGCTCCGAGCGGTTGGTGTTGGCATCAAGCAGCTCGCCCAGCTGCAGCGACACGCGACCGGGCTGCGGATGCGCGTCCAGATTGACGTGGGCCTGGCGGATCGCGCGATACAGCGCCTCGGTGTAGATCTGGTGCACCAGCTCGTCATAGCCGGTGCGGAACAGGTTGTATGCGGTGTGATGCGCCTCGCCGCCGGGGCCCGAATGCGTATGCGTGGCCGACAGCATCACGTTCTGGTCGCTGTAGTGCGGTGCCAGCAGCGGATCGGCCGCGATCAGGTCCATCACAGTCTGCCGCGTGCCCTGGGTGACGAAACCGGTTTCGGCGATGGCGATGGCCACGCGCTGGCCATTGCAGGGCGAACGCAGCACGAAGGCACGCGCGAACTGCCGCAGGTGAATGCCACGCAAGACGTGCGAGGGATCCTCGTAGCCGGCGGAGATGCTGTCGCCGACCGGTCCGGTCATGTCCTGCACCCCGGTGCCAATCTGGAACCGCGTGTTGTCGGCGCAGTCGCTGCCATTGAGGACCGCAGCTTCAGGGCGCGCCACTGCCGGCGGCGGCAGCAGATCGACCCGGCCCGGCGCGTCGCGGCCGGCACCCAGATCGCGCAGCGCGCTGTTGAGCGCACAGGCACCCAGTTCGGTCTTGGCGACGGCTTGCGGCGCGGCCGCAGCTGGGGTGGCGGGCGGTGTGCTGCCGCCGCAGGCGACCAGCATCAGACACAGGCCCAGCGGGCCGGCAACACGAAGGACATTCATACGACGACGTGACGTTCGAATCGGAAGGCTCACTGCGGCGGCAGGGCCGCGCTCCTAGGCGGCAACTGCCGCGCGCGCCAGCAGCGCGCCCAGCGGTGCATCGGCGGGCAGCGTGCCGTAGTTCAGGCCATGCTCACCGCCCAGGCGCGTGGCGCAGAACGCATCGGCGACGCTGCTGTTGCCGGCCCGCACCAGTACCGCCGCCTGCAGCGCCAGCGCCATGCGCTCGACGAGCATGCGCGAGCGCAGCTCCAGCGTCGTTACGTCGTCGAACGCGGTCGCCAGCCAGCCAATCTCGCGGTCGAGGTCGGCGTGGCCGCCCTTGGCCGCCATCAGTTCGGCGAACAGCGCCTCGCGCGTTTCCGGCTGCTTCTCCAGCGCGCGCAACACGTCGAGACACTGGATGTTGCCGCTGCCCTCCCAGATCGAATTCAGCGGCGCCTGCCGGTACAGCCGGGGCAGGTTGCTCTCCTCGACATAGCCGACACCGCCCAGGCACTCCTGCGCCTCGTTGACCAGTGGCGGACAGCGCTTGCAGATCCAGTACTTGCCGATCGCGGTGGCGATGCGCGCCAGTGCCGCCTCGCGCGGATCGCGCGCCGACGCATCGACCGCGCGCGCCACGCGCATCGTCAGCGCGGTGCAGGCCTCGGTATCCAGCGCCAGGTCGGCGAGCACATTGCGCATCAGCGGCTGGTCGAGCAGACGCTTGCCGAAAGCCTTGCGATGCTGCGCGTGATGCAGCGCCTGCACCAGCGCCTGGCGCATCAGCGCACTGGAGCCGATCATGCAGTCCAGTCGCGTCAGCGCCACCATCTCGAGAATCGTTGCGACCCCCCGCCCGTCGGCGCCAACGCGCTGCGCCCACGCGCCCAGGAACTCGACCTCGCTCGACGCATTGGCCCAGTCGCCGAGCTTGTCCTTGAGGCGCTGGACCTGAATCGCGTTACGCGAGCCGTCCGGCCGTAGCTTGGGCAGCAGAAAGCAGCCCAGACCGGCGTCGGTATAGGCCAGCACCAGCCAGGCGTCGCACATCGGCGCCGAGAAAAAGAACTTGTGCCCGACAAGTTCGTAGGAGCCGTCGGCCTGCCGGTAGGCACGCGTGGTGTTCGCGCGCACGTCCGAGCCGCCCTGCTTCTCGGTCATGCCCATGCCGATGGTGCAGCCGGTCTTCTGCGCGGCCGGCAGCACGCGCGGATCGTAGTCGTACGACGTGATCTTGGGCAGCCAGAACGCCGCGAGCGCGGGCTCGTGACGCAGCGTCGGCACCGCGGAGTGGGTCATCGTCAGCGGACAGCCGGTCGCCGCCTCGGCCTGCGCATGCAGAAACGACAGCGCCGCGCGTGCCACATGCGCGCCCGCGGTCGCCTCGTTGCGCCAGGCAAACGCATGCACGCCGTACTGCATCCCGAGCTGCATCACCCGATGATAGGCGGGATGGAATTCGACCTCGTCGAT
>JBFHQK010000284.1:0-3509 GCA_041592255.1 Fontimonas sp. | reverse complement strand
TGTGGCGCCGGTGCGGCGCCGCCCGGCGCCACCCACTGAAGCCCATGAAACCTTACGCCAGCTGGAAGTACGTACTCCTCGTTGTGGCCATCGCCTTCGGTCTGGTCTACGCCGCGCCGAATATCTACGGCGATGACCCGTCGGTGCAGATCTCGCAGGAGAGCGGTGCGCCGCTGGGCGCCGAATTCGGTGCGCGGGTCGAGACCATTCTCGCCGCGCAGACGCTGGTGCCGCTGGCCAGCGGCGTCGAGGATACGCAGTGGGTGGTGCGTTTCGGTGATACCGAGTCGCAGCTCAAGGCCGCCGATGCGCTCAAGCGCGAACTCGGGCGCGGCTACGTGGTGGCGCTCAATCTGGCATCCAAGACGCCGGACTGGCTGCGCGCGCTGGGCGCCCGGCCGATGAACCTCGGGCTCGATCTGCGCGGCGGCGTGCACTTCCTGCTCGAAGTGGATGTCGACGACGTGCGCCAGCGCGCGGTCGAACGCATCGTCACCGAAGTGCCCGCGCTGCTGCGCAAGGAAGGCATTCGCTACGCCGGCCGTCGCCAGGTCGCCGGCGCCGGGGTTCTCGAGTTTGCCGATGAGACGCGCCTGGACGCGGCGCGCCGCGCCATTGCCAGCGCGTTCTCCGAGTACGAGCTGATCAGCCCACCGGACGCGCCGCTGTCGCTGCATGTGCGTCTTTCCGAGGCAGAGGCCAAGCGCATCGTCGATTTCGCCGTGCAGCAGAACCTGACGACGCTGCGCAACCGCGTCAACCAGCTCGGCGTTGCCGAGCCGGTGGTGCAGCGTCAGGGCGCCAACCGTATCGTGGTCCAGCTGCCGGGCGTGCAGGACACCACCCGGGTCAAGGATCTGCTCGGCGCGACCGCGACGCTGGAGTATCGCGCGGTGGCCGAGGACGACCCCTACACCGCGGCGGCCACCGGCATTGTGCCGCCCGGCACGCAGCTGTACTACACGCGCGACGATCGGCGGCCGGTGCTGCTCAAGCGCGAGCTGATCGCCGGTGGCGACAACCTGGTCGACGCCGCGGCGACCGTCGATGAGAACGGCGGACCCGCGGTCAGCGTCACGCTCGATGGCTCCGGCGCCAAGCGCATGTTCGCGTTCACCGAGAAAAACGTCGGCAAACCGATGGCGGTGCTGTTCCGGGAGCGCGAGGTTGTCACCAACTACAACGCCCGCGGCGAGCCGATCCGCGAGCACCGCGAGGTCGAGGAGATCATCTCCGTGGCCAGCATCCGCGGCGTGTTCGGCAAGCGCTTCCAGACCACCGGACTGACCAGCAAGGAGGCGCACGATCTGGCGCTGCTGCTCAAGGCCGGCGCGCTGGCCGCACCGGTCGAGATCGTCGAGGAACGCACCGTCGGCCCGAGCCTGGGCGCCGACAACATCCGTCAGGGCTTCTCGGCGGCGTTGCTCGGGCTCGCGCTGGTCGTGATCTTCATGGCGATCTACTACAAGGTGTTCGGCCTGTTCGCGATCTCGGCGCTGCTGCTCAACCTGGTGCTGCTGGTGGCGATCCTCTCGGTGCTGCAGGCCACGCTCACCATGCCGGGCATCGTCGGCATCGTGCTGCACATGGGTATCGCGGTGGACGCCAACGTGCTGATCTACGAGCGCATCCGCGAGGAACTGCGCGCTGGCACCAAACCGCACGCGGCGATCGAGGCCGGCTACGACCGCGCCTTCCTGACCATCGCGGACGCCAACATCACCGGCCTGATCGCCACCATCGTGCTGTTCGCCCTCGGCGAAGGACCGATCAAGGGGTTCGCGATCACGCTGGCCATCGGCATCATCACATCGCAGTTCACCGCGATCGTCGGCTCGCGCGCGCTGGCGCAGCTGGTGTTCGCCAAGCGTCCCCTGAAGGACGTTCCGGTCTGGTGAGCCCGGACCGCCGTGGGGCGGACTTGGGATTTAGAATGGTTGGCTTGCAGAAAATGGCCCGAAGGTGGGTATGAAGCCGTCGCAGACCTTGAAGGTGCATCGCAGCGAGTTGCGCGCGCTGGCGGCACGTTACGGCGTGTCGCGTCTGCGCGTGTTCGGCTCGGTGGCCCGCGCCGAGGACGACGAGAACAGCGATCTCGATCTGCTGGTGGATCCCTCTGAGAGCACCACGCTGCTGACGCTGGCGGCGCTGCAGCTGGAGGCCGAGGCGCTTCTTGGCGTGCATGTGGATGTATTGACGCCAAAGTCCCTGCCGCAGCGGCTGCGCACGCAAGTGCTGGCGGAGGCGCAGCCGGTATGAGCAAGCCCCACCCGGAGCGGGTGCCGGAATATCTGCGCCATATCATCGATGCGATCCGGCGGGCCAGCGCTTATGCATCCCGGGCCCAGGATGCGGCAGCTTTCGAGGGCGACGGTCTGCTGCAGGATGCGGTGATCCGGAATATCGAGATCATCGGCGAGGCGGCGAACAAGGTCCGGCAGGCGGATCCTCTGTTCGTCCAGGCCCATCCGCAGATTCCCTGGGACGCGATGCGGGCGATGCGCAACAAGGTGATCCACGACTACTTCGAGGTCGACTGCGAGGTGGTCTGGCGCACGGTCAAGCAGGATCTTCCGGGCTTGGCACAGCAAATCGAGAAGCTTCTGGGCTGAGGCCTACGGATAGGGTGCCATGCCACGAGCTGCTGACAGGCTCGCGGTCACAGACAACGCTAGGATTCGACGCATACCGGTCACCATGAAATTCTTCGCACGCGTTCCCAACATCAACTTCATGGCCCAGCGCAAGGTCGGGCTGGCGGTGTCGGCCTTGCTCACGATTGCGGCGCTGCTGCTGGTGGCGGTCCGTGGCCTGAACCTGGGCATCGACTTCACCGGCGGTGTGCTGGTCGAGGTCGAGTACCCGCAGACCGTTCAGCTCGACACCGTGCGCGGCGATCTTGCCGCCGCCGGCTACGAGCGCGCCGTGGTGCAGTACTTCGGCGCCAGCACTGCGGTGCTGATCCGCCTGCCACCCGCCGAAGATGCGTCGTCGGCCGCGGTCAGCACCAACATCCTGCAGGCGCTCAAGGCCGAGGAGAACGGCATCTCGCTGCGGCGCATCGAGTTCGTCGGCCCGCAGGTCGGCGACGAACTGGCGGAGAAGGGCGGTCTGGCGCTGCTGTTCGCCTTCATCGGCATCATGGTCTACATCGCCTTCCGCTTCGAGTGGAAGTTCTCGGTCGGCGCGATCGGCGCGCTGGTGCACGACGCGGTGATGGTGCTGGGCTTCCTGTCGCTGCTGTGGATCGAATTCGACATCACGACGCTGGCGGCGATCCTGGCGCTGATCGGCTACTCCAACAACGAAACCATCGTCATCTTCGACCGCGTGCGCGAAAACCTCATCAATCAGCGCCGCACCGACATCCTCGACGTGGTCAACCTCTCGGTCAACCAGACCTTGCTGCGCTCGGTCATCACCCACCTGACGACACTGCTGGTCCTGTTCGCGCTGCTCATGCTCGGCGGCTCCAGTGTGCACAGCTTCTCGGTGGCGCTGATCTTTGG
>JBFHQK010000283.1:0-3521 GCA_041592255.1 Fontimonas sp. | reverse complement strand
CACCGAGCCCGCCCCCCGCCGACAACACCAATCGGTAGGCTACACGCGTAGACGCCGGACCGTAGGGAGTTCCGGACGCGGGTTCGACTCCCGCCGCCTCCACCACGCCAGCCGGACGGGCGACCGTCCGGCTTGTTTTGTGCGTCACGCAATCCAGCAGCGCCGGCATTTGTCCGTATTGGCAGGGGCGCCTAAGCTGCGCCTTCGATTCTTTTGAGCGGGAGCCCCGCATGGACCTGAACTTCACCGCCGAGGAGCAGCGCTTCCGCGCCGACGTTCGCGCGTTCATCGATGCCCAGCTGCCGGCCGACATCCGCGACAAAGTGCTGAGCCACAAGCGCCTGAGCAAGGACGACTACCTGCGCTGGCACCGCATCCTCCACGCCCAGGGCTGGGTCGCGCCGCACTGGCCTCAGGAATTCGGCGGCGCCGGCTGGAACGCGGTGCAGCAGCACATCTTCAGCGAGGAATGCGCCGACGCCGGCGCGCCGATCCTGCTGCCGTTCGGCCTGGTGATGGTCGCGCCGGTGATCATGGCCTTCGGCAGCGCCGCGCAGAAGGCGCACTTCCTGCCGCGCATCCTCTCCGGCGAGGACTGGTGGTGCCAGGGCTATTCGGAACCCGGCTCCGGCTCCGACCTGGCATCGCTGAAGACGCGCGCCGAGCGCCAGGGTGACAGCTACATCGTCAACGGCCAGAAGACCTGGACCACGCTGGGCCAGCACGCCGACTGGATCTTCTGTCTGGTGCGCACCAACGCCGAGGCGCGCAAGCAGGAGGGGATCTCGTTCCTGCTGATTGACATGAAATCGCCCGGCATCACCGTGCGGCCGATCATCATGCTCGACGGCGAGCACGAGGTGAACGAGGTGTTCTTCGACAACGTCGAGGTGCCGGTCGCCAACCTGGTCGGCCAGGAGAACAAGGGCTGGACCTACGCCAAGTTCCTGCTCGGCCACGAGCGCACCGGCATCGCCGAGGTCGGTCGCTCCAAGCGCCGGCTCAAGCAGCTCAAGGACATCGCCACGCGCGAGCACGCCGCCGACGGGCGCCGGCTGATTGACGATCTCCGCTTCCGCGACCGCATCGCGCAGGTCGAAATCGAGCTGATGGCGCTGGAAGTCACCAACCTGCGCGTGATCGCCGCCGACATGGAGAAAAAGGCGCCAGGGCCGGAGGCCTCGCTGCTGAAGATCCGCGGCTCCGAAATCCAGCAGACGCTGACCGAACTGCTGATGCAGGCGCTGGGCCACCACGCGCTGCCGTTCCAGCACGCCGCGCTCGACGACGACTACGAAGGCCCGGTGGTCGGCCCGGACTACGGCGCGCCGCTGGCGGGCCTGTACTTCAACCACCGCAAGACCACGATCTACGGCGGCTCCAACGAGATCCAGAAGAACATCATCTCCAAGATGATCCTGGGATTCTGACCGGCCCACCGCGAGACGCACGATGAACTTCAACTTCAGCGAAGAACAGCAGCAGTTCCGCGACAGCCTCGATCGCTACCTGCGCGAGGCCTACGACTTCGACGCGCGGCGCGCCATCGTCAGCTCCGGCACCGGCTGCAGCCGCGAGGTCTGGCGCCAGCTCGCCGAGATGGGCGCGCTGGCCATCGCCCTGCCCGAGGCGCATGGTGGCTTCGGTGGCAACGCCTTCGACACGCTGCTGGTCAGTGAGTCGCTGGGCCGCGCCCTCGTGGTCGAACCGTATCTGGCCACCGTCGTGCTCGGTGCAGGCGTGATCGCGGATGCCGGCAGCGACGCGCAGCAGGACGACGTGCTCCAGGCCGTGGCCGCCGGCGAGCGCCTGCTGGCCTTTGCGCACTTCGAAACGGGCAGCCGTTACGCGCTGGCCCACGTCGCCACCACCGCCACGCCGGACGGCGACGGCTGGGTGATCGACGGCGCCAAGACCGTGGTGCTGCACGGTGCGCAGGCCGACCAGCTGATCGTCTCGGCCCGCAGCGCCGGCACCGTGCGCGATGACGCCGGCCTCTCGCTGTTCCTCGTCGACGCCGGTGCTGCCGGCGTGTCGCGCCACGACTACCCGACGCAGGACGGCCAGCGCGCGGCCGAAGTCACGCTGTCGAAGGTGCGCGTCGGCGCCGATGCGCGGATCGGCACGGCCGGTTCAGCGCTGCCGGTGATCGAGAAAGCCGTCGACCGCGCCATCGCCGCGCTCTGCGCCGAAGCGGTCGGCACCATGGGTGCGGTGGTCGAGCAGACCGTCAGCTACCTGAAGACGCGCAAGCAGTTCGGCGTGCCCATCGGCACCTTCCAGGCCCTGCAGCACCGCGCGGTGGAGATGTACCTGCACGCCGAACAGGCCAAGTCGATGGCCTACCTCGCCGCCGCCCGCATCGACGCCGACCGCGAAGCCCGCCGCCACGCCGTGTCCGCCGCCAAGGTGCTGGTCGGCCAGAGCGCGCGCTACGTCGGCCAGCAGGCCGTGCAGCTGCACGGCGGCATCGGCGTCACCGACGAACTGCCGCTGAGCCACTACTTCAAGCGGCTGACGATGATCGGCATGACCTTCGGCGACAGCGACCATCACCTCGGGCTGTTCGGCGAGCGGATGGCGGCGTAGCGACGCAGAGAGTTCCTGGCCTGCGAAGGTGAGTGCCTGCGGCGGAGCGTGATGCGCCCACGGACCGGATGCGGCGCCGGGAGTGTGGGGCGCGACCGCGACGTTGCGGCGAGTGCCGTAAGCACTGACTCAGGGAAGCCGCGCCGGCATGCCCGCAGTCTGCAGCAGTTTGACAGCCTGCTTGTCGAAGGAAACAAACATCTCTCCGCCCAGGCGGTTGCCGTCGCGCGCGATGGCTCCGTCGGCAAAGTCGCCGCCAGCTTCGAGCACGGCGAGGCCCGCCTCCGCTGCGGCGCGGTCGGTTTCCACATTCGCGACCGCGAGCAACGCACGAATGGCGCCGGCAATGTCAGCCGCAGAGATGCCATAGACCTTGCGAAGTACCCACGCCAGCTCGCACAGGCAGGGTAGCGTTACCGCGATGATCTTGGCCGACTTGAGCAGCCGGTCCGCTGCGGCGGCCTGCTTCTTGTCGTCCCGGACGACACCGCGGACCAGCACATTTGTGTCGACCGTAATTTTCACTCCTGCTTTCCGGCCCAGCCCTGCGCCGCCGCCGCGCTGATCTCTTCGATGCTGGCGACCTTGCGAGTCTTGTTCTGCAGCGCGCCCAGGAATTCTTCGATCTTTCCGGATGGCGCCGCCTTCACTTCCAGCTTGCCGCCGGGTAGCAGGGTCACGTCGAGCTGGTCACCTGGTTTCGAATCGAGGTGTTTGAGCAGTTCCTTCTTAAAAGTGACTTGCCCCTTGCTGGTGATGGTGAGGGTGGTCATCGAATGGCTCTATCGTAACGTGTAAGGCAGTATTGCCTTACACTCGCCTAGTGTCAACCTTAGCGCCGGGGGGCGGCCGAAGGGGGCGGTGACGGTGTCAGCGAGCGTTGCGCTGTCGGAAGGGGATTGCCCCCAAAGCTACCGGCCGCTTCGCGCCGT
>JBFHQK010000282.1:0-3522 GCA_041592255.1 Fontimonas sp. | reverse complement strand
GTCGGTGCGGCCTGCAGCGGTTCGAGCACGCCGCCGATGCCGACGCCGCCGGACAGGTGGCAGTTGGCACCGATCTGGGCGCAGGAGCCCACCGTGGCCCAGGTGTCGACCATCGTGCCGGCGCCGACCCAGGCGCCGATGTTGACGTACGAGGGCATCAGAATGGCGCCCGGGGCCACATACGCGCCCTTGCGCACTGCGGCCGGGGGCACGATCCGCGCGCCCTGTTGTGCGAAATCCTGCGCGGAATAGGCCGCGTATTTCAGCGGCACCTTGTCGTAGCCGCGCAGCGCGCCCATCTCGATCGGCTGGTTGTCGTGCAGGCGGAAGTACAGCAGCACAGCCTTCTTCAGCCACTCGTTGACCTGCCAGCCGCCGGCGCCGGGTTCGGCGACGCGGGCTTCGCCGCGGTCAAGCAGCTGGATCGCCGCGCCCACGGCCTGGCGCAGGGTTTCGTCGGACTTGTTGAGTGAATCGCGCGATTCCCAGGCGGATTCGATCTGATTCTTCAGGTGTTCGGCAGTCATGGTCGGCGTTGGAGGCAGGCGGAATCTCATTGCAGAGCGCAGGCACGCGGGCGGAGCCCGCGTCAGCGTGCTGGGCTGAGGCGGGGTGAATTCTAAGCCGCTTCGCGCCGGTCCAGTGTCCGCACCAGCACCTCGCGCAGTTCGTCGATCGCGCGTTCGTCCGTGATCGGACGGTGCATGCGGTCGGTGATGTAGAACACGTCCTCGGCGCGCTCGCCGATCGTGGCGATCTTGGCGGCGTTGAGCAGGATGCCGCGCTTCTGGAAGACACGGCCGATCAGCGACAGCAGGCCCGGCTGATCGGCGGTCACGAGTTCCAGCAGCGTGCGGCTGCGGGCCTGGTCCTGGCGGAAGTAGACCTGGGTTGGCGTGTCGAAATGGCGCAGGCGCTGCGGCGTGCGGCGGTTGACATCAATGGTCGAGACCTCCGGGTCGCTGAGCACCTTGCGCAGCGCGCCGCGGATCTCCTCCTGGCGCATGGTCGAGTCGATCGGCGTGTTGTCGCTTTCCATCACGACGTAGGAGTCGAGCACGAAGCCGTCCTCGGTCGTGTGCAGCCGCGCGTCGAGAATGTTGAGGCCCAGACGCGCGAGCACGCCGGTGGTGAGGCCAAACAGGTGATCGCGGTCGCGGGTGTAGACAAACACGGTGGTGCCGCGGCCCTCCACAGTTTCGACCATCACCAGCGGCAGCTGATCCTCGGTGGCCGCGCTGATCGCCGGAAGCTGCCACGCCAGTTCCTCCGGCGTATGCCGCAGGAAGTAGTCGCGATCGAAGCGCTGCCAGACCCGCTCGGCCGCCGCACGCTCAAAGCCGCGCGCTTCGAGCAGCGCCAGCGCGCGGCTGCGCGCGTCGCTGGCGCGCTCCTGCTCGAGGGTGGGCTGATCCACGCCGCCTTCGAGCATGCGGATGCTCTGCCGGTAGAGGTCCTTGAGCAGCGACTCGCGCCAGGAGTTCCACAGCGCCGGATTGGTGCCGCGGATGTCGGCGCAGGTGAGCAGGAACAGATAGTCGAGGTGCGTGCGGTCACCGACCTTGCGCGCGAATTCCGCGACCACGCGCGCGTCGCTGATGTCCTGCTTCTGCGCGGTCAGCGACATCAGCAGGTGCTTGCGCACCAGCCACGCGACCAATGCGGCGTCGGCGTGCGACAGGCCGTGCGCCAGGCAGAACTGTTCGGCGGTCTCGGCGCCCAGCTCGGAGTGATCGCCGCCGCGTCCCTTGGCCATGTCGTGCCAGAACGCCGCCAGATACAGCAGCTCCGGCTTGGGCAGGCGCTCCATGACCTCGTTGCAGTACGGCAGCTCGTGGCGGAAGCGCTGCATGGCAAAGCGGCGCGCATTGCGCACCACATAGAGCACATGCTCGTCGACCGTGAGGGTGTGGAACAGGTCGTACTGCATCAGGCCGACGATGTGTCCGAACTCGGGCAGATAGCGGCCGAGCACGCCGTAGCGGTTCATCCGCCGCAGGTTGCGGGTCAGGCCGCGGCCCTCGCGGAACATCTCCATGAACAGCGCGCGTGCCTTGACCGAGCTGCGGACCTCGTCGGTGAGCAGCCGGCCGTCGCGCAGGATCATGCGTAACGTCTGCGCGCGGATGCCCCCCAGGCGCGGGTGCTGTTGCAGCAGCAGGAATGCTTCGAGCAGTGCCCAAGGCTGACGGCGGAAGACGTCGTCGTCGCGCGCTTCGAGATAGCCGTGGCGGACCTGGAAGCGCGCATTGAGCGGCTCCGGCTTGCCGTCGTCGGGATACAGGATCGCCTCTTCGAACAGCTGCAGCAGCATGTCGTTGAGGCAGGATAGTGACTTGATGGTGCGGTAGTACAGCTGCATGAACTGCTCGACCGCACGGTTGGCGTCGGTGTCCACGTAGCCGAACAGCTGCGCCACCTTGACCTGGCTGTCGAACAGCAGGCGGTCCTCGCGGCGGCCCGCGATCATGTGCAGCGCGAAGCGCACGCGCCAGAGGAAGTCCTGGCCGGCGAACAGCTCGTCGCACTCCTGCTTGCTGAGGAAGCCGCGCTCGCGCAGCTCGCCGAGGGTCTGTGCACCAAAATGGCGCTTCGTGACCCAGGCAATGGTGTGGATGTCCCGCAGACCGCCCGGGCTCTCCTTGACGTTGGGCTCGAGCTTGTAGCCGGTGTCATCGTACTTGCGATACCGCGCCGCCTGCTCGGCCGTCTTGGCTTCAAAAAAGGCCTGCACCGGCCAGATCTGGTCCGGCGTCAGCGCCTGCTGCATTTCGCGGAACAGCGCGTCGTCGCCGACCAGCAGGCGGGCTTCGAGCAGGTTGGTGATGACGGTGATGTCCTTGGCGGCCTCGGCGACGCAGTCGGCGACGGTGCGCGCGCTCTGTCCGACTTCGAGGCCGATATCCCAGTTGAACGCGGTCAGGCTTTCGAGCGCCTTGCGGTGCGTTTCAAGTGCATCGCCGCGGTGCAGCAGCAGGATGTCGATGTCGGAGTGGGGCAGCAGCTCGCCACGGCCGTAGCCGCCGACGGCGACCAGTGCCAGGCCCTCGGTGGCCTCGGGCAGGAACCGGTGCCAGGCGGCGCGCAGGACCTCGTCGACCAGGTGCGCGCGCGCATGCACCAGCGAGTCGGCCGGCGCGCCGTCGTGGAACAGGCTGTACAGGCGCTCGCGCCCCCAGCGCAGCGTGTCGCGGAAGGCCGCGATCGCATAGCCGCCCTGGGCCAGCCGCGAGCGGATGCGCGGCGCACTGAAGATGCTCGCGCCCTCTTCCTCGGCCAGATCGATCTCAGCGCCCATCGGATGTGTGTCCGCAGGCACAGGGCAGGGGGTGCGGCGACCTCAGCGGGGCCGCGCCTATAGCTTCAGAGCTCGCCATTGCGCAGCGTGAGGACTTCGTAGCCGGTTTGGGTGACCAGAACCGTGTGCTCCCACTGCGCCGACAGCGAGTGGTCCTTGGTGACGACGGTCCAGCCGTCGGGTAGCAGTTTCACTTCGGGGCGACCGGCATTGATCATGGGTTC
>JBFHQK010000281.1:0-3551 GCA_041592255.1 Fontimonas sp. | reverse complement strand
TGGTGACGAAGTTGTAGATGCCGCCGCGGCCCTGCTCGTCGCCCGGATACCAGTTTTGCACGGTGGAGTACTTGATCTCGGCGTCGTCGAGCGCGATCAGTTCGACGACCGCGGCATGCAGCTGGTTCTCGTCGCGCTGCGGTGCGGTGCAGCCTTCGAGATAGGACACATGGCTGCCTTCCTCGGCGATGATCAGCGTGCGCTCGAACTGTCCGGTATTGCGCTCGTTGATGCGGAAATAGGTCGACAGCTCCATCGGGCAGCGCACGCCCTTGGGGATGTAGACGAACGAACCGTCGGTGAACACCGCGGTGTTCAGTGCCGCGTAGAAGTTGTCGCCAAACGGCACCACCGAGCCGAGGTACTTGCGCACCAGCTCCGGGTGTTCGTGCACGGCTTCGCTGATCGGACAGAAAATCACGCCGGCCTCGGCGAGCTTCTTCTTGAACGTCGTGCCCACCGAGACCGAGTCGAAGACGACGTCGACCGCCACGCCGGCGAGCATCTCCTGCTCCTTGAGCGGGATGCCGAGCTTGGTATAGGTCTCGAGCAGCTTCGGGTCGACCTCATCGAGCGACTTGGGCCGGTTGGCCATCGACTTGGGCGCCGAGTAGTACGAAATCGCCTGGTAGTCGATCGGCGGGTAGTGCACCTGCGCCCAGCGCGGCTCGCGCATCTTCAGCCAGCGGCGGTAGGCCTTGAGGCGGAACTCGAGCAGCCATTCGGGTTCCTGCTTGCGCGCCGACAGCGCGCGGATCACGTCCTCGCTGAGTCCCGGCGGGACCGTGTCGGAGGCGACGTCAGTGACGAAGCCGGCCTCGTAGCTGCGGTTTTTGACCAGGCTGTGGACGTCTTGAACCTTGGCGGACATGGCTAGACCGGACTCGAACTGCGGTGGAAAGTCAGCACGGCCTCGCTGTGCGGCCGGGGCGGGGGGGCGGCCATCTGCGCCAGCGTCACCGCCTCGAGGGCCTGGCGGATCGCGACGTTGATCAGGCGCCAGTTGGCGCGCGTGCTGCACTCGGATTCGAGCGTGCAGCCGCCGGGATGGCTGGTGCACTCGGTGACCGCGATGGGGCCTTCGAGTGCGGCGATGATGTCAGCCACCGAGATACGTGCGGCCGGGCGTGCGAGCCGATAGCCGCCGTGGGCGCCGCGCAGCGACTGCAGCAGACCGCCGCGCGCCAGCGTCTTCAGCAGCTTGGCGACGGTCGGCGGCGGCAGGCCACTGCGTTCGGCAAGCTCGAGGCCGCTGTGCACATGACCGGCGTCGCGTGCGATGAAGGTCATCAGCACGGTGGCGTAGTCGGCAAGTTTGCTCAGTTTCAACACAAAAAAGACCAATTCGGTACGGAATGAATTCTACGCCGGCACCCGGGGCGCCGCAACGCCATCCGGCAGGCCGGCCGCCGCTTGCTAAGCTCTGCGGCCGCAGATGCAGGAGCACAGATGAGCCATGCACAGATCGCCGCCGCGCCGGAGTGGGACGTCGAGCGGCCGTATGTCGAGCCGGTGGTGGTCGGTCCGGAGCATCTCGACCGCTTCGGTCACACCAATAACGTGGTCTACCTGGGCTGGCTCGAGCAGGTGGCCTGGGGCCACTCGGTGAGCCTGGGGCTGGACTTCAGCGCCTATGAACAGCTCGGCGCCGGCTGTGTCGCCCGCCGGCACGAACTGGATTATCTGGCGCCGACCTTCGCCGGTGATCGCCTGTGGCTGGCGACCTGGGTGCACGACAACGATTTGCGGCTGAGCATGTGGCGCCGCTACCAGATCCTGCGCGAATCCGATCGCAAGACCGTGCTGCGCGGTCAGACGCAGTGGGTCTGCGTCGACATGAAAACCGGCCGGCCCCGGCGCATGCCGGCGCAGTTCCAGGCCTACCGGCCCTGGCCGCAGCGCGGCGAGGGGGGCGGCGCAGCGCCGCCGACCTGAAGGAGCGGCGCTTCAGCCGCGCCGGCGCAGCGTCCACAGCCAGGCGGCGGCGGCGAGCGCGCCGGCCCCCGCGAGCAGCGTCAGCGCGGCATGCAGCACTGACGCGCGCAGCTGCAGGGCCAGCTGCGGGTCCCCGGTCACGTCGCTGCTCGCGTAAGCACCGAGCAGGATCGCCGCGACCGCGAGCATTGGCGTGCGCAGCAGCCCGCGCAGCGCGCGGGCGACGAGGCGGCTGCCGTTGTGCCAGAACAGCCACGGTGCGGCGAGCAGCGCGCCGCCGGCCAGCAGCACTGCGTCGCGCGGCTGGATCAGCGCCTTGGCGGCGAAGACCAGGTTCCAGTGCAGCGTGCTGAGCCAAGCGTAGGCGTCCATGGCGCGTATGTTGGCCCAACGCCGCCCGAGTGTGGTATCCGTCACGCCTGATGACATGAGACCGGGGGCAATCGTGGCGACGCGGCGGGAACTGATCGGAATGACGCTGGCGGGCGCCGGAGCGCTGGCGGCCCGTCACGTGCTCGGCAACAACCCGCAGCTCGCCGGGCTGGCGGCGGACGACCCCTGGGATGCGGTGCGCGCCGGCTTCGACTTTGCCGCGGCCGCGGCGCCGAAGATCCCGATGAATGCCGCCAATCTGGCGCCGGCGTGGCGCGCCGTCCGCGCGCGCGTCGCCGCTGCGGCGGCGCAGCTCGATGCGGATCCGTCGTTCCACCATCGCGACCTGTTCCTGGGCATCGAGCGCACGCGGGCCAAGCGCCTGCTGGCGGCGTCTCTGGGCATCGAGTCGGCCGATGACGTCGCGCTGGTGCGCAACACCACCGAGGCGAACTCGATCATCGTCAACGGACTCGACCTGCGCGCCGACGACGAGGTCGTGGTCTGGGATCAGAACCATCACAGCAACTACCGCAGTTGGGCCTATCGTCAGCAGCGCAGCCCCTTCGTGCTGCGCGGGGTGCGGCTGGCGCAAGACACCCGCAGCGAGGCGGATATCGTCGCGGCGTTCGTGGCGCAGCTCAGTGCCCGCACGCGGGTGGTCGCGTTTTCCGAGATCTCCAACATCACCGGCCTGCGCCTGCCGACGGCGGCGCTGTGCCGGGCGATTCGCGCCCGCGCGCCCGATGCGTTCATCCATGTCGACGGCGCGCAGAGCTGGGGCGCCACGGCGCTGAATCTGCACGACGCCGGCTGCGACGCCTACGCAGCCAGCGCGCACAAGTGGCTGTGCGGTCCGCGCGAGCTGGGCATCCTGTACGTGCGCCGCGCGGCGGTGGGGCGGCTGTGGCCGGCGACGCTGGGCTACGACTTCGCCTTCGACTACCCGGAGCAGCGCCTGCCGGACACCGCGCTGCGCTTCGAGAGTCTGGGTCAGCGCCACGACGCGGCCGTGGCCGGCCTGGTGACGGCGCTCGAACACCATGCCGCACTCGGCGCCGAGCGCGTCGAGCAGCGCATCGCGTGGCTGGCGGATCAGCTGCGCAGCCGGCTCGATGCCGCCGGCGTGCGCACGCGCGCGGCGGCGTCGCCGGCGCTGCGGCATGGCATCGTGGTGGTCGATTTGGCGCGGCGCTGGCAAGACCGTATCGCCCTGCCGGATGCCGCCGTGCGGGTCTGGGTCG
>JBFHQK010000280.1:0-3554 GCA_041592255.1 Fontimonas sp. | reverse complement strand
CACGACCGCAGCATCCGATCCGGCCGCCGCGTTCATCTCAAAGACCAGCACGCCGGTGGCAAAGCCGTCTGCATCGCTCACGTCCTGGTCCGACGCCCCTTGTGACTCGGGCAGGCGGGCCAGCGCCGCGGCCACGCTGCCTTCCGCCGCACGCAAACCGGCGAAGCGGGCCGCGCGCGTCAGCGGGCGCACGTAGCCGCTGTCATCCATTTGCAGCACGCCGTGGTGCCAGGCCAGCCGGCGGATCGGCCGCACGCCGCCCAGCGCGCCATGCTGCTGCCACGGCGGCGAAACCTGGAACGGCCGGATCAGCACGAACAGCCGCGCCGCCAGCGGCGCGCCGCCACGCGGTGTCAGCCGGTAGCGCACGCGCAGCCGATCCGACGCGGTGGCCTCCGCCGCAATCTCGAGCGCCCACGCCGGCGTCTGCCAGCGCACCGAGGGCTGCGGCATCCAGCCCGCGCGCAGCGCCGGCTGCGCTTCCACATCCGCCCATGTATAGAGGCGGTCATCGATCTGCAGCATCGGCTCGATCATCGCACTGCCCGGCGCGAACTCCACGCGCCCGTCGGCGTCGATCAGCGCCTGCGCACCCGAGCGTGGCGTGCCCACTGGCGTCCACAGGCACTGCTCGCGCAGCAGCCAGCGCGGAAACGCGCCGCGCGGTGCCATGGCGGCCACGTGCTGCCAGAACGCCTCCGGCGACTGCGAGAACGCAAAGCCCTTGAGCTGCACGCGCGCGCCGACGCCGGCGTCGCGCAGTTCGAGCCGCAGATAGCGGAACTTCGCCGCCGGCAGCGCCACCGCGCTGCGCGCACCGCCCGCCTGCGTCGTCTGGTAGCGGGTCGTCCAGCGTTTGCCCGTGGTCGAGGTGCGGATGCAAAACCCGCGGGCCGGCGCCGCCGCATCCCAGTCGATCACGATGCCGCCAAACCGGCGCACGCGCTGCACATCGAGCTGCAGCCACGGCGCCGGATCGGCTGCGCGCGGCTGCCAGCCGGTCGAGGTCAGCGCCTGCGCGGCGTCGCGGCCGGGCAGACCGCTCGACGCAGCGGCGACCGTGTCGCCGTCCACGTCGTCATCAACGATCGCCAGTTCGCCAATCTCCAGCCAGCCGGCGCCGCCGCTGCCGTCGGCCGCGACGATCGCAAACTCGAGGGCGCCCAGCGCCGTCAGCGTGGCGCCATGCGCCGGCCCCCAGGCGAAGCCGATCGCATGGTTCGGGATCGTGTAGCGGCGCCAGCGCCGGGAGACCCGCAGCGCCGGAATGACATAGCGCCAGACGTTGCCGCCGCGCTCGTCCGCCAGCTTCAGCTCCAGCGCCACCCGGGGCACATCCCCGCGCAGGCGAAACCGCACCGCATACGCCTCGGTCATGCGCCGCTGCAGCGGCCGGCGCGCCACGACGAAGCCGCCCCCGCCATGGAAATCGAAGTCCAGCCGCAGCGCCGCATTCGGTTGCGCCCCGACCGACGACAGCCGCAGCTCCGCCTGCCCGGCAACCACGGGCGCCCAGTCCTGAGTGTCAATCCGCAGCGTAGCGGCGGAAGCGGGGGAGGAAGGGGGTGGCGTCATCGGCACCGAGTCTGCGATTTGCGCGGCGCGATGTCGATGTGCCGGAGCGCGGGCTTCCGGCGCGCCCGTCCCGATTCAGCCGCGTCTTGCCATGACCCGGCAGGGAGCCAGGTCAGCGCCCGCATTCGCCGGCGCAGCGCAGACGCGGTGATCGAAGGGAATCCGCGCGCAATCGTGCCCCTGGCGTAACCGATTCGGCAGTCGCCGATCAGCTCGGAGAGCGACACCACGTCAGGGGAAACGATCCGGACCAAGTCCTTGTCCGGTTTGCTGCCAAGGCGGCGAGGGCCGAAATGGCCCGGCTGGGCCGCCATGAAGCCGTAGGCTGCTTCGCTGTGGAGAATCCAACGGCGCGCTGCCGGCCAGAAAGGTACGGACCTGCTCTAGTGCCTGGAGCCCTTGGGTCTTGAGCGTCACGATCATCTCCCGATGATCCCTGCGCCCGTCGGCCCCTCAGGCTTACTTGGCATTGGACTCACGCCCCCCCCTTCAGGCTCATGTGTCATTGGAAGCGGCTCGACGTTGTCGGGTATCGATCAACGATATATCATCGTGCATGATCAGATCGTTCCGTTGCCGGGATACGGAAGCATTGTTCAATCGACAGCGCGTCAGGCGTTTCGTGAATATCGAGCCGGTCGCGCGGCGCAAGCTGATGCTGCTCAATGCCGCTGCGGCCCTGGAGTTCCTGAAAGTGCCGCCGGGGAATCGTCTGGAGGCACTCAAGGGCGATCGGGCAGGTCAATACAGCATCCGAATCAACGATCAGTTCCGCCTGTGCTTCCGCTGGGCGGATGGCAACGCGGAAGACGTCGAGATCGTTGACTATCACTGAAATGAGGTTCCCAGCCATGAAGAGAAAGCTTCCCGCAATTCATCCCGGCGAGATTCTTCGCGAGGAATTCATGCTGCCGCTGGGTCTGTCGTCGAATGCGCTGGCAAAGGCGCTGGGCGTCACGCCGGCAAGGATCAACGAGATCGTGAGGGGCAAGCGCGGCATCACTGCGGACACGGCGCTGTGGCTTGCCCGCTTCTTTGGCACCGACGTGCAGTCGTGGCTCAACCTGCAGCAGCAATACGATATCAGCTGCGCTCAGGACGCTTTGGGCACGACGCTCGTCGCGATTCGGCCTTGGCGGGACGGTAAGATTGCGGCGTAACAGTCGTGTCTGGAAGCGCAAGCAGGCGATCAAGCCGGCAGCCAACGCCATACGCCCCGCCGGCCCGATCCAGCTCGACCGCACGCTGATGGTGCCGGTGCGCTTCTCACCGGCTTTCGTGCTCGGCGAAAACCCTTCGGCCTCTGCGGCGACAATTGCCCCCACGCCTTCGGCCGCCTCGGCTTCCTCAGCATCGTCTGCTGGGCCGATCCGGATCGCGACATCTCCGTCGTGCTGCTCAACGCCGGCAAGACCATCGCGCCGGACAGCCTGCTGACGCTGGCGCGGGTCGTCGCAGCCATTGGGCAGGCCTGTCCTCGGATCAAGCGCTAGCCAGCCGGCATCCGTCATTTATTAGGCGGCTTAATTCCTGAGCCGTTCTGGTAACTGCTTGCTATCAGAGACATTCGTTACAGAATGCCTTTGACTTAGGCGGACCTTCCGCCTAGCCTGCGGTTAGTCGAACTTTAAGTTGTGCACCATAAGAGGACCTTGAGGTGACGCGTTTTCATGCTCTCCTTGCTACCATCTCGCTTCTGGGAGCTTTGCTACTTTCCTTCTGGTCCGTCGTACGTTTCGTCAGGCGTAGGCGCTTTCCCGGCAGTTCGCTTTTTCACAATCGCACCGAACTTCTCTTTCTGACGGGCGCACTCGTCGCCGTGCCTGTCGGCTGGTACGGGTTCTTTCATATGCCTGGCACAACAGGCACGCGCATCGAGCAAACCTCGTCCATGCCTGATGGCCGTGTGACTATGCGTTCTAGCCCGGTCCACGGCTTAACACCCGGGCAAGACAATCCCGCTGCAGTGCTGCGGATCT
>JBFHQK010000279.1:0-3578 GCA_041592255.1 Fontimonas sp. | reverse complement strand
GGGAGGCGGGAGGCGGGAGGGGAGGCGGGAGCATTGTGGCGTGCGGGGGCGCGGGCGCCAATGGCCCGCTCAGACCCCGTCGAAGGCGGCCCTGATCCACTGCGGCTCGCGCTGCGCGTCGAAGGCCACGACGTCGAAGCGCAGCGCGCGCTGCGCGTGCTGCGGCTGCGCGGCCAGGAACATCTGCGTCGCCAGGATGATCCGCTGCTGCTTGCGCCCGTCGACCGATTCGGCCGCGCTGGCAAAGCCGCTGTGACGGCGCGCCCGCACCTCGACCACCGCCAGCACCTCGCCGTCGAGCATGACCAGATCGAGTTCACCGCCGCGGCAGCGAAAGTTGCGCGCCAGCGGCTTGAGTCCTTCGCGCGTCAGCCAGTGCAGCGCGGCCTCCTCGGCCTCGGCGCCGGTCACTGGCTAGCGCCCGATCGGCGCCACGGCACGATCCGCGCCCAGCGCCGCGCATTCGAGCCGCCGGCCGAGCGTGCTGCTGGCATTCCACTCGAGCCGCCCGCTGGCGCCGTTGAAGGTATCGCCGACCCGCAGACTGCCGCGCTGCAGGGCAACGGCGACGTCATAGGCATCGCGCCCGAGCGCATGCAGGCGCGGATAGGCCGCCAGCGAGGGCAGGCGCGCGACCTGGGCGCGCTCCCGCGCCCACACGCCCCCGGCGTCGAGCATGAACGGCATGTCGCAGAAGCGCAGGCCGGCCAGCTCCGCGTCGGCCCGGCCGTCGTAGACCAGGGAGGTCGCGTAATGCGGCAACCCGCCGGCGCGGTAGAAGCGGAACTGCGGCATCAGCACGCGCGCATCCTGCGACCGCGCGGCGAGGAACACGAAATCGATGTCACTGCGCCGGCGCGCCTCGAACTCGCTGCGCATGCCCAGCGCGCTGGTCAGCGCGCGATGCCGCTCCTCGCTCGCGGCCACGCCCATCAGCGCCGAAATCGCGCCCGACTGGTCGCTGACGCCCTGGCGGTAGCGGCCGGCATCGATCACCTGCCCGCCCCATTGCCGCAGGCGGCCCTCGAACGCCGCGAGCACGCGCGTCCCCCAGTCGCCCTCCGGCACCAGCGCCACCGCGCGGCGAAGGCCGCGGCTGCCGGCATCATCGGCGGCGGCGCGCGCCTCGTCTTCCGGCGCCAGGCCCAGCTGATAGAAATTGAACGGCAGGTAGATGCCGGCATCGACATAGTTCAGCCCGATGACCGGCACCGGCGGACTCAGCGCGGCGAGCTGGGCCACGCTTTCCTTGGTCAGCGGGCCGACGATGAAACGGGCGCCGTCATTGAGCGCGCGCTGGTAGGCTGCCAGCAGAAGATCGGCGCCCTCGCCGACGTCATAGACGCGCACCTCGACCGGCGCGCCGGACGCGAAGTGACGCGCCAGCACGCCGTCACGCACCGCCTCGCCGGTCGCCGTGAACGGGCCACTCAGCGGCAGCAACAGCGCGATATGGCCGGCCGGACGATCCTCGGTCAGCCACGCCTCGACGTAGGCCGGCATCGGCTCGGTCTGGTCGCCCGCGGCCGGCCGGGGGACGCCGTTGCGATGGCCGTCGCTGGCGGGCGGCTGCGGCAGATGGCTCGCGCAGCCGAACAGACTGACCGCAACCACAAAACCAAGATGTCGGACCAGCAACCGGAGTTGGGCCAGGGGAGAGCTCGGAACCATAATGCGAAGTATGACATGCACCCTTCCCCCGATTCCGCGCCCGTGAACCTCCCCGCTGCCGCGATTGAGCGCGGCCATCTGTACGTCGTTGCCACCCCGATCGGCAATCTCGGCGACTTGTCGCCGCGTGCGCAGGCGGTGCTCGGCGCCGTCGACCGCATCTGCGCCGAGGACACGCGCACCAGCGGCGCGCTGCTCGCGCATTACGGCATCCGCAAACCGCTGGTCGCGCTGCACGAACACAACGAATCCGAAGTCTGCGCCAGTCTGGTTCAGCAGCTGCAGGACGGCGCCACGCTGGCACTGGTGTCCGACGCCGGCACGCCGCTGGTGTCCGATCCCGGTTTCGTGCTCGTACGCGCCGCGCGCGCCGCCGGGATCACCGTGGTGACCGTGCCCGGCCCCTGCGCCGCCATCGCGGCGCTGTCGATCTCCGGGCTGCCCAGCGACCGCTTCGCCTTCGAAGGCTTCCTGCCGGCCAAGGCCGCGGCGCGCAGAACCCGGCTGCAGGCACTGGCCGCGGAGACGCGCACGCTGGTTCTCTACGAATCCAGCCACCGTATCGCCGATACGCTGGCAGACCTCGCGGCGACGTTCGGCAGCCGCAGCATCTGCCTGGCACGCGAGCTGACCAAGCTCTATGAGCAGAGCGTCGTCATGCCGGCCTGCGAGCTGCCGGCGTGGCTGGCCGCGGATGCCAACCGCTCGCGCGGCGAGTTCGTGCTGCTGATCGCCGGCGCGCCGCCGGCCGCGGACAGCGTCGCACCCGAGACTGAACGTGTGCTGCGCCTGCTGCTGCGCGAACTGCCACTGTCCGCCGCCACGCGGCTGGCCGCCGAGATCACGGGCGCACGGCGCAAGGACCTCTACGACATGGCGCTGCGCTGGGGCGCGGATGCCGGCACCAAGGAAAACGATCAGCATGCGTAACTGGATTGCCGCGGCGGTGCTGGGCTGTGCGTTGACCCTGCCCGCGAGGGCGCAGCCTGAGCCCGTCGGCGCGCTGCACGCCCTGTTTGCCGCCGAGTGGGAGCGCAGCCTGCGCGAGGATCCGGCCAACGCCTCCTACCTGGGGGATACGCGCTACAACGACCGCTGGCCCGACCGCTCCCTGGAGGCGATCGCGGCCAGCCATGCGGCCGATCGCGCCGCGCTCGACCGGCTGGCGACGATCCCGCGCGCGGCACTGCCGCCGCCCGAACAGCTCAACTATGACCTGTTCGAGCGCCAGTACCGCGAAGCCGTCGAAGCTCACGCCTTCCGGCAGTTCCTGATTCCGCTGAACCAGCGCGGGGGCATCCAGACCCAGGACGAGATCCTCGAGGTATTAACCTTCGACGACGCCAAGGCCTACGACGACTGGCTGGCACGCCTGGAAGCGCTGCCCACGCTGATCGCGCAGACCGAACGGCTGATGCGCCAGGGCCTGAAGGAAAAGCGCCTGAATCCGCGGATGGTGATGCGGCGTGTCAGCGCGCAGATCGAAAAACAGCTCGTCGCCGACCCCACGCTCAGCCCCTTCTACCGCCCGTTCCTGAGCTTTCCCGAGCGCATCGCGGCGCCGCAGCGCGCTGCCTACGCTCAGCGCGCGCGCCAACTGATCGCCGAGGGCGTGGTGCCGGCCTACCGCCGCTTCCATGCATTCTTCACTACCGAGTATCTGCCGGCCTGTCCGGACGCCGCCGGCGTCTGGGCGCAGCCCGACGGCCGCCGGCTCTACGCCTTTCTTGCACGCCACTACACCACGACCCCGCTCACGCCCGAGCAGATCCATGACCTCGGCCAGGCGGAAGTCGTGCGCATCCGCGCCGAGATGGAGGCCATCATCCGCAAGGTCGGCTTCGACGGCGATTTCCATGCCTTCGTCACCCACCTGCGCAGCGACCCGCAGTTCTACTACCCCGATG
>JBFHQK010000278.1:0-3584 GCA_041592255.1 Fontimonas sp. | reverse complement strand
GCTGTCGACCGACTGGATCGCCAGCTGCGCGCCCGCGTACGAGGCCACACTGAGCGTGTCGATGCCGGTGGTCGTCGACAGCGTGGACATCGCACCGTTGGCGTAGCCGGCCACCGTCGCGTCGTTGGTCGTGCCGGCAATCGTGATCGCCACGGCGCTGGTCAGCGTGATCTGGCCGGTGGCGCCATCGTACGAGGCGCCGACGCCGGACTGCTGCGAGACGTTGTTGATCGCGTTGACCAGCTGGCCGGCACGCTCGGCGGCGCTCGATGCACCACCGATCGCGCCGATGTTGACGCCGTTGACGGTGACACCGCCGGACGCGATCGCGGTGGCAAACCCGGTCAGGCCCGAAGCGGCGACCGACAGACCCGCCGAGGTGTTCTGCGACACCGAACCCAGCGCCGCGACATTGGCGTCGGTGACCGAGCTGAGGGTGATCGTCTCGCCGGCATTGGCGCCGACCTGGAACACCGCTCCGGTGAAGCTGCCGTCGAGCAGCTTGACACCGTTGAAGCTGGTCTGGTTGGCGACGCGGTCGATTTCATTGAGCAGCTGCGTGACTTCGGTCTGCAGCGCGGCGCGGTCGGTGTTGGTGTTGGTTGCGTTGGACGACTGCACCGCCAGCTCGCGGATACGCTGCAGGTTGGTGGTCACCTGCGCCAGCGCACCTTCGGCGGTCTGCGCCAGCGAGACGCCGTCGTTGGCGTTGCGCTGCGCCTGATCCAGACCGCGGATCTGCGAGCTGAAACGCTCGGAGATCGCCAGACCGGCGGCGTCATCCTTCGCGCTGTTGATGCGCAGGCCCGAGGACAGGCGCTGCAGGGACACGGACAAAGAACTCTGCGAGGTCGTCAGATTGCGCTGTGCATTGAGCGACATCACGTTGGTGTTGATGACTTGCATGGATAGCTCCTGGGTGGACTCAAACCGGACCCGGTGCCCACCGG
The DNA here is from genome assembly GCA_041592255.1 of Fontimonas sp. Classification (GTDB taxonomy): domain Bacteria; phylum Pseudomonadota; class Gammaproteobacteria; order Nevskiales; family Nevskiaceae; genus Solimonas. Next base: position 2,634 of record JBFHQK010000278.1, on the reverse strand, counting down.
CTCCGGTCCTTGCCTCAGCGGTCCCGTCGCCGGGTTCATGTCACCGCTGTTGACGCCCTTATCGGGACTGCCGGGAAAAAACTTGAGCCGATCCGCCGCTGGGGGACGAACGGCGGCATCCGCGCCGAAGAGCGGCGCGGACGCTGCGCGCGCGCACGCCGGGTGCTCCGCTGCTCACCCGCGGAGCCCCGCTCGTCCCGCGCCCCCTAAAACAACCGGGTCACGCCGCGATAAGGTGAAAGCGAGCAACCAGGAGGCACCATGTTCCGCAAGTCAGTTCTTCGCAGCATTGCAATACTGGCCGGAGTCCTTCCGCTGGCCGCACCGGCGGCGACCGCCACCGGCAGCCTCGCGGTCAGCGCCACCGTGCTCGACGTCTGCACCGTCAGCGCGCTGCCGATCGCGTTCGGCAACTTCAGCCCGTCCGGCAGTGCCACCGACGCGACGACGACCATCACGGTGCTGTGCACGCTCAACACGCCCTACACGATCCGGCTCGACGACGGCGCCAACGGCAGCGCGGTAACCGCGCGCAAGATGAAAATCGCCGCCGGCACCGACACGCTGGACTATGCGCTCTACAGCGACGCCAGCCGCACGCAGAACTGGGGCGAGACCGACGGCACGGACAGCGTTGCCGGCACCGGCACCGGCCTGTCGGCGTCGCACACGGTGTATGGCCGCATCTCCGCGTCGCAATATGTGCCCGCCGGCGTTTACACTGACACGGTGACCATTACCGTCAACTACTGATGCGGGCCGCGTGCGCGGCGGTCCTTGCCCTGCTGGCGCAGCTTCTCGCGCCCGCCGCTGCGGCCCAGGCCGCCGGTGTTTCCGTCAGCCCGATCCGCGTCGATCTCGACGCCGGCAGCCGCAGCCAGGCGCTGACGCTGCGCAACTCCGGCGCCAGCGCCTACCGCTTCCAGGTCGAGATCCTGCGCTGGACGCAGACCCCGTCCGGCGACGACGTCTACCTCCCGGCGAGTGACGTCATCGCCAATCCGCCGTTGTTCGAGCTTGCGCCCAATGCGTCGCAGATCGTGCGCGTCGGCCTGGTCGGCACGCCGCCACAGGCCACCGAGGCGAGCTATCGCATCTATTTCACCGAGAGTCCGCGCCCGAACGACGGCGCCGGCACCGGCCTGACGCTGCTGTTGCGCCTGGGCGTGCCGTTGTTCGTCGCGCCACAGCAGCCGGCGCGCCACGCGCTGCAATGGTCCGCACGCATGGCCGAGGGCCAGATCATCGTGCGCGCCGAGAATCGCGGGTCGGTGCACGCGCGCCGGGCGCAGATCGCCATCACCGACGCTGGGCGCGGCCAGTCGCTGTTCCGCGCCGACGGTTTTCGCGACATCCTGCCGGGCAGCGCCTGGCAGTGGAGTTTTCCTCATGCCGGCGCCGCGCCGGAACGCCTGACTATCGACTCCAACACGCATGAGCGCCGCGAGAGCGTGGTCGTCCGCGTGGATCGTCCTTGAGCTGCTCTGCCTGATCGCGGCGCCGGTGACCCGTGCAGCGGGCGAACCGGACCCGGCGCCGCGCACGGACTGGTTCGCAAGCGACTGCGACACCCCCGTCGAACTGCACCCGGCGCGCCCCGCGCCGATGTGGCTGCGCGTGCTCACCGCACCCGACGACGCCGGTCGCGATGCGCTGCTGATCCGCGTGCCGGATGGCGCGCTGTACGCGCCACCCGAGGTGTTCGCCGCGATCGACCTCGCCCCCAGCGGGCCGGTGCTGCATCGCGCCGGGACCGAATACCGCGCGCTGCACCGCATCGCCGGCCTGCGCTTTGCCGTCGATGCCTGCCGGCAGACGCTGTCGCTCGACCGCGCCGGCGTGGGCGCAACCACCGCACGCACGCTGCTGCAGACGCCCGGCGTGGCGATTGCGCGCCCCGAGTCCGGCGGCTATCTCCAGGCGCAGACGCTGTGGCTGCACAGCGGGTCGCAGCAGGAGCTCAGCGGCATGGTCGACGGCGCCCTGTTCGGGGACAACGGCCTGCTGCAGAACACGCTGCTGTTCGGCAACGGCCGGGTGACACGCCTGGACACGCGCTGGCTCCACGATGACCCGGCGCAGATGACCCGCCTGGCGCTGGGCGACGGCATCACCCGCGGCGGCAGCTTCGGCCGTTCGCTGCGCTTCGCCGGCGTGCAGTGGGGGCGCGATTTCACGCTGCGCCCCGATCTGGTGACCTTCCCGCTGCCCGAGATCAGCGACGCGGCGGCATTGCCCAGCGCCGTCGACGTTTACGTCGACAACACGCTGCGCGCCAGCGACCGCGTGCCCGGCGGCCCGTTCACGCTCTCCGACGTGCCGGTGCTCTCGGGCGCCGGCGAACTGCAGCTGGTCATCACCGATCTGCTGGGGCGCAGCCGCGTCGTCAGCTACACGTTCTACGCCGCCCCTGACCTGCTGCGCGCGGGGCTGAGTGATTACACGCTCGAAGCAGGCTTCGAGCGTCGCGACTACGGACGCGACAGCCTCGATTACGGCCCCGGCTTCGGCGCCGCGACCTGGCGCCACGGCATCAACGACCGCCTGACCGTCGAGGCACATGCCGAAGCCAGCGCGCGCCGGCGTGCCGGCGGCCTTGGCTACGCGCTGCTGCTGCCGCGGCTCGGCGTGTTC
>JBFHQK010000277.1:0-3590 GCA_041592255.1 Fontimonas sp. | reverse complement strand
CGATGGCACGCTCCTGCTCGGGTTGCTGAGGCGGCACCGCGCGACCTGGATGTTTGCCACGCCGCTGTCCTGGCAGCTGCTGCTGGCCGCCGGCTGGGATGGCACGCCGCGGCTGAAGATCCTGTGCGGCGGCGACCGCATGCCACGCGAACTGGCCGAGCGCCTGCTGGCCACCGGCGGTGAACTCTGGAATGCCTACGGACCGACCGAGACGACGATCTATGCGTCGCTGCTGCGGCTCGATGCGCAGATGGTGGCGCAGAGCGTCTTCCCGCCGCTGGGCGGGCCGCTGCCCAATCTGCAGTTCTACGTTCTCGATCAGCACGCCGAACTGGTGCCGATCGGGGTGCCGGGCGAGCTGTACATCGGTGGCGAACAGGTCGCGCTGGGCTACGTCAACCGGCCCGAGCTGACGCGCGAGCGTTTCCTGCCCGATCCGTTCTCGGGCGACGCCGCGGCGCGGCTCTACCGCACCGGCGATCTGGTGCGCTGGCGCGGCCGCGATCTGATGGAGTTCATCGGCCGCGGCGATGCGCAGGTCAAGCTGCGCGGCTTTCGCATCGAACTCGGCGAGATCGAGTCGGTGCTGCTGCGCCATCCCGCAATTGCCGAGGCATGCGCGACGCTCGGTACCGACCGTGGCGGCGATGCGGCGATCTGGGCCTATGTCGCGCTGCGCGCCGACGCCTCAGTGCCCGATGCCGCGGAGCTGATCGCGGCGCTGCGCGCCGAGGCGGCGCGTCAGTTGCCGAGCTACATGCGTCCGGCCGCGATCAGCGTGTTGCATGCGCTGCCGCGCAACCAGAACGGCAAGGTCGAGACGCGGGCGCTGCCGGCGCCGACCGCAGCCGCCTACGACAGCGGCGAAGATGAGCCGCCGCAGACGCTCACCGAGGCCCGCCTGGCGCGCCTGTGGGCCGGCGTGCTGGGATGCGCGCGCGTTGGGCGCAACGCCAATTTCTTCGAGCTGGGCGGGCACTCGTTGCTGGCGGCGCGCATGCTGGCGCAGGTGGCCAGTGAGTTTGGCTGCACGCTGCGCCTGTCGGCATTGTTCAACGCCCCGACGATCGCCCAGCTGGCGCCGCTGCTGGACCGCGGCCGCGGGCGCGAGTACGACTTCAGTCAGGTCGTCAGGCTGGCGGAGTCCGGCGCGCGGCCGCAGCTGATCGCGCTCAATAACACCGGCATCTATTTCTTGCTGTCGCGGCGACTCGGGCCGCAGCAGCCGTTGACCACGCTGCAGCTGTTCGACCCGGCGAGTGAGCCGGAGTCGCTGCCGCAGTCCTTCGCCGCCATCGCCGCCGGCTACGTCGAGCTGATCCGGCGCGTGCAGCCGCAGGGGCCGTACCGCCTGCTCGGCTGGTGCGTCGCCGGCTCGCTGGCCTTCGAGGTCGCCTGCCAGCTGCGCGCCGCGGGGGAACGCGTGTCGCAGCTGGCGATCATCGACGCCTATGTGCCGCGCTACCTGCAGCGGATGGCGTGGCCGCAGCGGCTGCTGGCTGAAGCCTCACATCGGCTGCAGCTGATCGCCGTGGATGTTTTCGCCCTGTTCCGCGGGCACCGCTCACTGCGCGCCTTCGTTGCCAACCGGGGGCTGCTCAAGCGTCTGCGGGGCGCGTGGGCGCGGCTGCGGAAGGCCGATGACCCGGCGCAGCTGCGCCGTCGCTCGGCGGAGGACTATGACCGCTGGCTGCTGGACTGCCTGCAGCGCGCGTCCGCTTCGTATGAGCCGCAGGTCTACGACGGGCGCATCCAGCTGTTCCGCTGCCGGCGCCAGCCGGGGGGGCGCTTTCTGCACGCCGACATGGGCTGGGGCGCATTCGCCGCACAGGGCGTCGAAGTCGTGGTCGTCGACGGCGACCATTTCTCGATGTTCCAGGAGCCGGGGGTGAGCCAGATTGCCGCGCATCTCGACGCCGGGGTGGGTGAGCCCGGCGCCGGTGTCGCGGAGTGACAGGCGATGCGCCGGCTGCTGGCGCTGGCGGTCTGTCTCCTCAGCGGTGCGGTGCTGGGCGCGGATGTCGCGGTGTTGGAACTGGCCGCCCCGGCGCTGGATGCGGCGGCGCCGGTGCCCAGGGTGCGCCTGTGGTACGCCGAGTCCGTGCCGGCGCGCGCGCCGGCGGTGATCTATTTCTCCGGCTGGCCCGGAACCGGCATCGACAATCCGGGGCGGGTGCAGGCGCTGGTCGATGCCGGCTACGTCGTCGCGACGGCCCAGTATCCGGCGCGGCTGCCGACGGCCGCGCCGGGTTCAGAGCGGGCGGTGCTGGCGGAATTGCGACGGCCGATGGACTTGTCGTCGCCGCGCGCGCTCGCCGACAGCTTGGCGCGCGCCGAGCTGCGGGTGCGCACGCGCACGCAGGATGCGGCGCGCGTGCTGGCGGCGCTCCGGCGCATCGCCGACGGCCGCGCCGGCACCGCCCTGGATGGCCGCATCAACGCCGAGCGGGTGGGGGCCATCGGTTACTCGCTGGGCGGCGCGGTCGCGGCCGAGGCCTGCGCGGCCGGCCTGCCGCTGCGCGCAGCGGTGAACATCGACGGCTTGCACTTGGGGCGCGCCGGCGCGCAGGGCGTGTCCTGCCCCTATCTGCTGATCAGCGACGGCAGTCCGCCGCCGGCTGAGGCGCAGCTCGATGACCCCGATCCGCAGACGCGCAACGCCGCGCGGCTGGCGCAGCGCGAGTTCGCGCGGATCGACAGCGGACTCGGCCTCAAGGGCGGGATGCATGTGGTCATCGAGGATGTCGCGCATGACGACTTCGCCTCGCGCGACGCGGACGCGCGCGCCCCGCGTCTGGCCACGCGCTACGCCGCTGCGTTCCTCGATCTGCACCTGTACGGGCGCCCGGCTGCGCTGCTGGAGCGGCCCGGCGCTCCACGGGTGCGCCTGCAGCCGTGGCCGCGCGTCGAAGCGGCCCGATCCGGAGCATCACGGTGACGCAGTTGCGCGCCGGCGAGTGGGCCGCGCTGTCGTCTGGCGCACCGGCCAGCGTCTCGGCGCTGATCGGTTCGCTGTTCGAGCGCGAGGTGGGGGCGGCCGAGCTGCGGCAGCCGGGCAATCCGTCTTGGCTGCTGGCCGCCGAGCGCCTGGCGCTGACGGCGCCCAGCGCCAAGCGCCTGCGCGAATTCGCCGCCGGCCGGGTCTGCGCGCGCCATGCGCTGGCCCAGATCGGCGTCAGCGCCGGCCCTCTGCTGCCGGACGACGAGCGGTATCCGCGCTGGCCGGTGGCGACCGTCGGCAGCATCACGCACACCAGCGGGTTTGCCGGTGCGGTGGTGGCCCATCGCAGCCGCTATGTGGCGATCGGCATCGACGCCGAGGTGGTGGAGGACGTCGAGCCGGAGGTGCGCGACTACATCTGTACCGCTGATGAGCTGGCGTGGCTGGCGCAGCTGCCTGATGCGCTGCGCCCGGGCGCGATGGCGCTGATCTTCAGTGCCAAGGAGGCGTTCTACAAGTACCAGTTCGCGCTCAGCCGGCAGTGGCTGGAGTTCCACGATGTCGAGATCGAGGTTGGCGACAGCGACCTGTTCGCCGGGCGCTTCGCGGTGCGGCCGCTGATGGCGATCGGCAGTATCGCGCCCACGTG
>JBFHQK010000276.1:0-3595 GCA_041592255.1 Fontimonas sp. | reverse complement strand
TGTCCGTGACGTGTTCCCGATTTGCGCATCGCCCGCTCCGTCCGTTTCCCGGCGCGCTCACCGGCACGACCGGCACCCGCCTGAACAACGGCGGCATCGCCGGCGATCTGCAGGCTGCACGGATGAATGCGCTTGCGCGGCCGCTGAGTGGTCCTAGGCGACAAAGCAGGCTCCGTCGATCAGCGAGGCCGGATCGAGCAGCGTCAGCAGGTCGCCGTCGCGCGTGTACAGCCCATGGGCGCGCACCGCGCTGCCGGCGGCGCCGACGTCGGGCGCGGGCTTGACCGCTGCATCGACGATCTTGCGCACATCAGCGACGCGGTCGACCAGCAGGCCGACGCTCTCGCCGCCGTGATCCAGGATCACGATGCGAGTGTCGGTGCCGGCGCTGGCCGCGCCCAGACCCAGACGCGCGCGCAAATCGAGCACGGTGACGATGCTGCCGCGCAGATTGATCACGCCAAGCACCTGCGCACCCGCGCCCGGCACCGGCTCGATCTGCGCGGCACGCAGCACCTCCTGCACGCTCAGAATCGGCACGCCGTAGCGCTGCCCGCCGACATCGAAGCAGACCCAGCGGGAGACGCTGTCGTCCGCGCGGCGCAGTTCGTCCACGGCGGTCACGGCGCGGCTCCGGCGGCCATGCGATCGAGCGTGCCGGGCGCCACCGTCAGCGTGCCACTGCCGGACGAGGACGTCGCGGCCACCTGCTCGCGGCGTTCGCGGACATCGCCGATGACCACAATCACGACGCGGCGGTTACGGTTGCGTCCAGCCGCGGTGCTGTTGTCGGCCACCGGCTGATATTCGCCCATGCCGACCACGGTCATGCGCGATGCGTCCACACCCTGGCGCATGAACAGGTGGACGACGCTGGCGGCGCGTGCGGCCGAGAGCTCCCAGTTCGACGGAAACGCCAGCGTCGCGATCGGCACGTTGTCGGTATGGCCCTCGATGCGCACCACGTTCGGAAACGGCTTGAGGATGCCGGCCAGGCGCTCGAGCACCGGGCCGGCCTGCGGCGCGACGTGGGCCACGCCGCTGGCAAACAGGATGTCGGTGTTGATTTCGATCTCCAGCCACTGCTCGCTACGGCGGACAATCACCAGCTTCTGGTCGATCAGGCCCTGCATCGCCTGCTGCACCGCGTCGGCCATCCGCCGCAGGTTCTCGATGCCCTGCCGCGCGGCCTGCCGCTCCGCCGGCGACGGCGATTCGCCGCCCGGCGCCGGCAGCTCGCCGCCCATGCGCGCACCCGGCAGATCGGTCTTGATGCCGCTGCGTTCCTGCTCGAAGCCGCGCAATGTCACCGTGCTGAACAGAGACTCGGTCTGGGTCCCCTTCTCGGGCTTGCTGCCGATCTGCACCGGCTTGAGCGTGCGTGGCGGCCCGCCAAACGCGCTCGACAGCGAATCCGCAAGCACGCGGTACTTGCCCTCGTTGACCGACGACACCGCGTACATCACGACGAAAAAGGCCAGCAGCAGCGTGATCAGGTCGCCGTAGGGAATCGCCCAGGCCTCGTGATTGGCATGCTCTTCGTGTTTGTGCTTGCGGGCCATCGTGCGCTCAGTGCAGGTAGCCGCTCAGCTTGGATTCGATGTTGCGCGGGTTTTCCCCTTGCGAGATCGAGATCAGGCCTTCAATCGCCATCTCGCGCAGGCGCGTCTGCTCGGCAATCGCCGCCTTGAGCTTGTTGGCAATCGGCAGGAAGAACAGGTTGGCTGAGGCGATGCCGTAGATCGTCGCGGTGAAGGCCGCGGCGATACCCGAGCCGAGCTTGCTCGGATCGGCGAGGTTCTTCATCACCGCCATCAGGCCGAGCACCGCGCCGATGATGCCCAGCGTCGGCGCATAGATGCCCATGCCCTCGAACACCTTCGCGCTCTGCTGGTCGAAATGCTCGCGCGTCTGCAGTTCCACTTCGAGGATGTTGCGGATCGCATCCGGCTCGGCGCCGTCGACGAGCATCTGCAGGCCTTTTTTCAGGAACGCGTCGGACTCGGATTCGACAATGCCCTCGAGCGCGAGCAGTCCCTGCTTGCGCGCGACCCCGCTCCACTCGACGATGCGCTCGATCAGCGCCTTGGGATCGTGCTGCGGCGGCCGGAACGCCCAGCGCACGATCTTCATCGCGTGCTTGAAGGTCGCCATCGGCGTGTGCAGCATGATCGAGGCGAGCGTGCCGACCAGCACGATCACGAACGCGGCCGGGTTCATCAGGCTGGCGACGCCCGAGCCCTTGAGGATGCTGCCGCCGACGATGGCGAACAGCGCCAGCACGACACCGATCAGCGAGAGCTTATCCACCGACCGCCTCCGCGCGCGGGCGCACCTGGACGTGACGCACCGTCTCGACCAGGCCCTGGAAATCCAGAATCAGCGCCACCCGCCCGTCCGGCAGCACGGTGGCGCCGGAGACACCGGCAAGGCCGCGCAGCGACGACCCCAGCGGCTTGATCACCACCTCCTCGCGCCCGCGCACCTCGCGCACGACGAAGCCATACCGCTCGTCACCGACCTGCGCGACGACCACATGGCGGCGCATCCCGTCCTCGGCGCGCACCAGCCACGGATCGAGATGGATCAGACGCAGCGTGTCGCGGCGCGTGAGCACGACATCCCAGCGGTCAAGGCGCTCCACCGCAGCCGGATCGAGCTCGAACACGTCCAGCACCGGCGCCAGCGGCAGCGCGAACTGGCGCCCGGCAGCCACGACCATCAGCGCCGACAGGATCGCCAGCGTCAGCGGCACGCGGATATGCACCACGCTGCCATGCCCCAGCTGCGAGTCGATACGCACGCTGCCACCCAGCGCCTTGATCCGCGACATGACCACATCCATGCCGACGCCGCGCCCCGACAGGTCGGACACCTGCTCCTTGGTCGAGAAGCCCGGCAGGAACACCAGCTGCAGGCACTCCTCGGGGGTCAGCTGCGCCGCCTCGGTGGCGTCGAGCAGTCCCTTGGCGACGACCTTGCGCCGGATCTGTTCCGGATCGATACCGGCGCCATCGTCGCGCACGCTGATCAGGATGTTGTCCGCCTCCTGACGCGCCGCCAGCACCAGCTTGCCGGCGGCCGGCTTGCCGCGGCGCAGGCGCTCCTCCGGCAGCTCGATGCCGTGATCGACGCTGTTGCGGACCATGTGCACCAGCGGATCGGCAAGCGCTTCGACCAGGTTCTTGTCGAGATCGGTGTCCTCGCCGACCAGCTCCACTTCGACCTGCTTGCCCAGACCGCGGGCGACATCGCGCGCAATCTTCGGGAACCGTGAAAACACCTTGCGCACCGGCTGCATGCGGATCTGCATCACCGCGTTCTGCAGGCCGCGGGTGATGAAGTCGAGCTCGCCGACCGTACGCGCCATCTGTTCGGGCGTTGCGCCGCGCTGGCGCAGATCCTTCAGGCGGTTGCGCACCAGCACCAGTTCGCCGACCAGATTCATCATGCGGTCCAGACGTGCAGTGTCGACGCGCACCGTGGTCTCCGCGGCCGGGGCCGGTTCCCCCGGCGCCGCACGGGCGCCGGCAACAGCAGTTGCGGGTCGCAGAACGGCGGTCGCAGCGGAGTCGACGGCAGCCTCCGCCGCAGC
>JBFHQK010000275.1:0-3606 GCA_041592255.1 Fontimonas sp. | reverse complement strand
TGGTCGCACCATTGGCCAGCGGCCCGTAGAGGACGTAGCTGTGGCCGGTGACCCAGCCGACGTCGGCGGTGCACCAGTAGATGTCGCCGTCGTGGTAATCGAACACGTACTGATGCGTCAGCGCCGCATAGAGCAGGTACCCGGCCGAGGTATGCAGCACGCCCTTGGGCTTGCCGGTCGAACCCGAGGTATAGAGGATAAACAGCGGATCCTCGGCGTACATCAGCTCCGGGTCGCAGTGCGGCAGCTGCGCGTTGACGTGGTCCTGGTACCAGACATCGCGTGTCCGGTGCCAGTCGATGCTGCCGCCGGTGCGCTTGACGACCATGACGTGCTTGACCGTTCCCGTTCCGGGTCGCGTCAAGGCCTCATCGACGTTGGCCTTGAGCGGCACCTTGCGCCCGCCGCGCAGGCCTTCGTCGGCGGTGATGACCAGGGTCGAACGACAGTCCTCGATGCGCCCGGCGAGCGCATCCGGGGAAAACCCGCCGAACACGACCGAATGGATTGCGCCGATGCGCGCGCAGGCAAGCATCGCGACCGCGGCCTCGGGAATCATCGGCAGATAGATCGTGACCCGGTCGCCGCGCTGGACCCCCAGCGCGCGCAGCGCGTTGGCCAGCTTGCAGACCTCAGCGTGCAGTTCGCGATAGCTGATGCGGCGCGACTCGCTGGGGTCGTCGCCCTCCCAGATGATCGCGGCCTGGTCGCCGCGCCTGTCCAGGTGACGGTCGAGGCAGTTTGCCGAGACGTTGAGCACACCGTCCTCGAACCATTTGATCGACACCGCGTTGCGCGCAAACGACGTGTTCTTGACCGTGCTGAACGGGCGGATCCACTGCAGGCGCTGGCCCTGCTCGCGCCAGAACGCCTCGGGCTGCTCGACCGACTGCCGGTACAGCCGCTCGTAGGCGGCGGCGTCGATCCACGCACGACGCGACCACTGCGGAGGAACGGGATAGACCTTGGTTTCGCTCATCGACTTTACTCCGACTCAAACCTGACGACGGGCAGTATTGCCCTCCCCCGGCTGGGATGGCGCGCGCATCCGAGCCAGAGCGCATGGTGCCACCACTGCCCGCCCCGCACATGGCGGGCGCCGCCCGACCGCCGCCCGCATCGGCGAAAAGCACCGCTTCCAACCGGACGCTGCGGGATTCAGCGGCAGTGCGCGAGACTCGCCCGTTGACGGTACCGCCGCACGAACAGCCAGAGTGCCAGCAGCAGTGCCAGCATCTCCGTCGCCATTGAGGCGGCAGCACGCACCCCCCACGTCGCGCCGCAGGTGCCGGACGCGCCGGCGGGTGCCGGATACAGCGTGCGCACGGCTTCGCAATCGTCGAACCCGAGCCACGCCCCGCGCCCGTCGGCATGCAGGGTCGCGCGCATCAGCGCCGCGTCGGCCACGCCGCCGCTGTCACACCCGGCACCCTCACCGTCTCCGCAGGAATGCGCGATCCCGAGTCCGTGTCCGAGCTCATGCGCCAGGACTTCCGCTGCGTTGGCGCCACCGTGGCCCGCGAGCAGACAACCGGCGCCATCCTGCAGGACGACGTCGAATTCGATGAGTGTGGCGTACGCGGCGCCCTGAAACGTCCGCGATCCGGCGTAGCGGTACACGCTGGTGGCGACGACACCGCCATGCCTGCAGTCGAAGGATCCCGGGATCTCGTCGAGCGGATCATTGAACGCCACCGCGTTGATGCCGTCAGCCCGGTGCAGCGACGCGCCCGCAGACGTGGTGCCCTGGTACAGCAGCTGCACATCGCTCAGCGGATCGGCGTTCCATGCGCTGACGGCCGCCTGCAGCGCCGAGTAGTCCCCGCCGGCCAGCCCGCCTTGCCCGTCATCCGCTGCGTAGACCGGAACGCCGGAGCCGGCATCGAACTCGAACCAGCGCGCCGGCGGCGGCCCGCCCAGCCGGTACTTCGATGGCAGGCGTGCACCGGCACGCGGATCAATCCAGTAGTCCGGCGCGTTCGGGGCCCCCGCGGCATAGCCCCGCAGCCAGTCGCGGAAACGCGCAGCCTGGCGTATGCCGCCCAGCACTTCGGGGTCGCGGCGTTTGACCGTCAGTCCGCGCACGCGCTGCGCACGCGCCAGGGCGCGCACCAGCACCTCCTCGCCGGCATCGGTGCGCCGCAAGTGAAACACGCCGAGCGCCAGCTGCGACACCCGGTACGTGCCGTCTGCGCGGCGCGCGAGAAACAGCAGCACCGACTCCCCCGGCGCACAATCGGGCGCGCCGACGACGACTGCGTGCTGCGACGCTGATGACGTGGCATCGGCGACGAAGACACGCAGCCGCGTCAGGTCCGGATCACCCTTGATGACCTCGTCGAGTGTCACGGTGCAGCTGATGTCGTCTGCGGCGTCGATGCGCCCGCTCACCACGGCATCGGCCTGTTCAAACAACGCACCATCCTCAATCGGCACGTAGCTCAGCGCCATGGCCTGGCTCGCGCACAGGCATAGCAGCAGCCCGAGCGGCGCAGGTACCCGACAGTCCCACACCCTGCGCACACCGCCACCGCAGCGCCGCGATGCCTCCGACAGCCGCACGCTCAACCCTCCGCCACGCCATGCTCAGGGTTGTAGTCGCTTGCAGACGCGTCGTATGTTCCGCGCACCACGTAGCGTCGACCGCGCATGCACCCGCGCGCAGCACCCTTGTCGTGACCGGCATCAGCACCGAGAATGCCGCGCAGGGGGCAGCAGCGATCACATGGCCAAGCTGGCAGTTCAGATCAATGGGAAGCTGACCGAGTTTCCGCTGGGCTCGTTCACGCTCAGCATCGGCCGTCGTCCCGACAACAACGTGGTGCTCGACGATCCGACTGTCTCAGGCCGGCACGCCGTCGTCGGCTTCGACAAGGGCCGCTACTACGTCGAAGACCAGAAGAGCAGCAACGGGACGCACCTCAACGGCGTTCCGGTGCAGCGCGCGACCCTGAATGATGGCGACGTGCTGCTGATCGGCGCCAGCCCGATCCGATTCAGCGACGAACTGCAGCCGACGATCCAGATTCCGCAAGGCCCGGCGCAGGGCGCGGCGACGCCCGCCGCCACCGGCGAGGCGGCCCTGCTCGACGAGCTGATCGGGTCGATCCGCTCGCATCGTGATCGCGAACACAACGAGCGTGAGGCGGCGGTGACGCGCGTCCTCGAAGATTGGCAGCAGCGGCTCAAGCTTGCGGAGCAGCTCAAGGCCAGGATCGCCGGTGACCCGCGCGTGAAGTACTTCGGCATCGACCGCCGCGCCCAGGACGTCCTGATCCGGATCCAGCGCAGCGCCAGCAGCCCGCCGCATACGCTGCTGATCGCGCTGCGGCACCCGGACTATCGCGACCAGGCCATCAACGGCATCTGGCTGATCCGCACCGGCGAACCCGATCGCTGCCTGCCCAGCGCGCAGGCGCTCGGCGCCGAACTGGTGCGCGACCTGGCCTTTCTGCTCGCCTGAGCGCGGAACTCAGTTCGAGCGCCGCGCCATGAAGGCGACCCGCTCGAACAAGTGCACGTCGGCCTCGTTCTTGAGCAGCGCGCCATAGAGCGGCGGCAGCGTTTTCTTGGAGCTGGCCTCGCGCAGCACCGCCGGATCGATGT
>JBFHQK010000274.1:0-3616 GCA_041592255.1 Fontimonas sp. | reverse complement strand
CTCAGGCTCGCGCGTGCGCCGTCGCCCCCTTCATCACGCCTTCGTAGGCGCGCACGCTGACCTGCGCGCCCGGGCGCTGCAACGCCAGCCGGCCGGCCAGATGCTCGGCGATGCGTTCGACCGTGCTGTCGTCGTCGAGCAGGTCGACATGCGTTTCCGGCAGCGCCAGCTGGTAATGGCCTTCCGGCGCGCGGTAGGCGAAGCGCACGCGTCCGTTGCCGCGCGCAACGATGTCCTCGCGCGTGCCGAGGTAGATGTCGAGCCAGCGCTGCGCGACGTCCCGTTCCAGCGCCGCGTCGCGGCGGCCGTCGACGCGCACCTCGATTTTCGAGCGATGGCCGTGGGCGATGCGCTGGCAGGCGCCCCGATGCTTCTTCAGGCCATGCACGTAGTGGTAGTAGGCGCCGTCGATGGTCTCGTGGCGCAGGGTCAGTCGCAGCGCGCCGACGTTGTCCGGCAGCAGCGCGCGCAGCGTCGGCTGCAGGTGCGCGGCGATGGTCCCGGCGTCGAGCTCGGCCGTGTCGATCAGCGCCAGCGCCGCCGCCGGCGAGCGGTGTTCGATCGCGCCGATGTCCGCGCGGAACAGCAGATGCACGTCGCTGCCATCCTCGGCGATTTCGAGTTCGGCGGCACGGGCCGGAACCAGCAGGCGGTGGTCGACACTCTGGTCAATCGCCTGCTTGAGGCGGCGTTTCACCTCGCCGAAGTCGAGCACCATCGACTGGGCGTCGAGCCGGCCTTCGAGTTCGACGTCCACGATCCAGCTTTCGCCGACGAGGCCGCGCGCGGCGTCCAGGCAGGCGCAATCAATCACGGTCAGTTGTTCGACGAAGAGGGAGGTCATTGAAAAAAGCGGGGGGTTACGGGCGTGAGTGCCCAAGCGCCAATGGGCAATAGTCTAAAATGCCCGGCTTACTGGCGTCGCGGCTGCAATGCCCGACTCTTCGGTTTTCCGCCTTTTCCTCGCGCCACATGACTGTCGTTACCCGCTTTGCCCCAAGCCCCACCGGATTCCTGCACATCGGTGGCGCGCGCACCGCGCTGTTCTCCTACCTCTACGCCAAGCGTCATGGCGGCCGGTTCCTGCTGCGCATCGAGGATACCGACCGCGAGCGCTCGACCCAGGACGCGGTGGATGCGATCTTCGCCGGCATGGCGTGGCTGGGGCTGAGCTCCGACGTCGAGCCGGTCTACCAGACCCAGCGCTTCGACCGTTACCGCGAGGTGATCGCGCAGATGCTGGTGGCCGGTACGGCCTACCACTGCTACTGCACCAAGGACGAGCTGGAGCAAATGCGCGCGGACCAGGTCGCGCGCAAGGAAAAGCCGCGCTACGACGGACGCTGGCGTCCGGAGCCGGGCAAGGTGCTGCCGGCGATTCCCGACGGCGCGCAGCCGGTGGTGCGCTTCAGGAATCCGGCCCAGGGCCAGGTCGTGATCAAGGACCTGATCAAGGGCGACATCGTGTTCGACAACAGCGAGCTGGATGACCTGATCATCGCCCGTGCGGACGGCACGCCGACCTACAATTTCTGCGTCGTCGTCGACGACTGGGACATGGGCATCACCCATGTCATCCGCGGCGACGATCATGTCAACAACACGCCGCGCCAGATCAACATCCTGCAGGCGCTGGGCGCGACGCCGCCGTCGTATGCGCACGTGTCGATGATTCTCGGCGCAGACGGCACCAAGCTGTCGAAGCGCCACGGCGCGCTCGGCGTGATGGAATACCGCGCGATGGGCTTTCTGCCCGAGGCGATGCTCAACTACCTGGTGCGCCTGGGCTGGTCGCACGGCGACCAGGAGCTGTTCACCCGTCAGGAAATGATCGAGAAGTTCGACTTCGATCATGTGTCGGCGTCGCCGGCGCGCTTCGACATGGAAAAGGCGTACTGGGTCAATCACCAGTACCTCAAGGTCGCGCCGCTCGACACGGTGGTGCCCGAGTTCGACTGGCACCTGCGGCGCATGGGGCTGGATCCGGCCCAGGGTCCGGCGCTCGAAGCCGTGGTCCTGGCGCAGCGCGAACGCTGCCGCACGCTGCTCGAGATGGCCGAGAAGTCGCATTTCTTCTACGCCGACCTGACCGGCTACAACGAAAAGGATGCGGCCAAGCATCTGACCGTCGAGGCCGCGGCGCTGCTGGCCGACCTGGCGAGTGCGCTGGGCGCGCTGCCGGAATGGACCGCCGAGGCGCTGCATGCGGCGGTCAATGGTTTCGCGGAGGGCCGGGGACTGGGTCTGGGCAAGGTCGCGCAGCCGATCCGCGTCGCGGTGGCGGGCATGGCGGTGTCGCCGCCCATCGACCAGACGCTATTCCTGCTCGGACGCGCGCGCACGCTTGCACGGCTGCAGGCTGCGGTGGACACCATTGGCAGCCGGTCCTGAACTCTCAAGACACACACTCATGGCTATCGAAATCACTTTCCCGGACGGCAACAAGAAGTCGTTCGACGCGCCGGTCACCGGGCTGGCGATTGCGCAGGGCATCTCGCCGGGGCTGGCGAAGAAGGCCGCGCTGGTGCGCGTCAACGGCGAACTCTGGGATCTGACGCGGCCGATCGATCGCGACGCCAGCATCAGCATCATCACCCGCGACAAGCCCGAGGCGCTGGAGGTCATCCGTCACGATGCCGCGCACGTGCTGGCGCAGGCTGTGCAGGAGCTGTTCCCGGGCACCCAGATCACCTTCGGGCCGGCCACCGAGACCGGTTTCTACTACGATTTCGCGCGCGACACGCCGTTCACCGAAGCCGACCTGGAGAAGATCGAGCAGCGCATGCGCGACATCGTCAAGCGCGACCTGCCGATCACCCGCGAGGTCTGGCCGCACGACGTGGCGGTGCGGCACTTCGAACAGGCGGGCGAGCAGTTCAAGGCCGAGTGGATCCGCGAAGGCATCGCCGCCGATGAGGTGCTGTCGATCTACCGGCAGGGCGAGAGCTGGCTCGACATGTGCCTGGGGCCGCATTTGCCGTCGACCGGCAAGCTCGGCACCGCGTTCAAGCTGACCAAGGTGTCGGGCGCGTACTGGCGCGGTGACGCCAGCAAGGCGCAGCTGCAACGCATCTACGGCGTGGCCTTTGCCAGCGACGAGGAGCTCAAGGCGCACCTGCGGATGGTCGAGGAGGCCGAGAAACGCGACCACCGACGCCTGGGCAAGCAGCTCGACCTGTTCCACATCCAGGACGAGGCGGTTGGCCAGGTGTTCTGGCACGCCAAGGGCTACACGATCTACCGGCTGCTGGAGGACTACATCCGCCGCAAGATCGCACTGCACGGCTACGAGGAGGTCAAGACGCCGCTGCTGATGGACCGCAAGCTGTGGGAGACCTCCGGGCATTGGGACTGGTACCGGCAGAACATGTTTGTCGCCGAAGTCGACGAGGGCGAGGTCGATGGCGTGCGCCGCAAGGCGATGCTGGCGGTCAAGCCGATGAACTGCCCCGGCCACATGCAGATCTTCAAGCAGGGCATCAAGAGCTACCGCGACCTGCCGCTGCGCATGGCCGAGTTCGGCTCCTGCCATCGCTATGAGCCGTCGGGTGCGCTGCACGGCCTGATGCGGGTGCGCGGCTTCACCCAGGACGATGCGCACATTTTCTGCACCCCG
>JBFHQK010000273.1:0-3618 GCA_041592255.1 Fontimonas sp. | reverse complement strand
CGGCGGCCCCGCCGCCGACGGCGCGTTGCTCCAGCCGGCGCTCGATGCGGTTCTGCGCGGGTGCGACCCGCTCGATCCGGCGCACTGCCTGTTTCCGTTTCCGAATGATCACTTCACCGTCGCTGCGGCAGCCGGCAGTCCGCAAGCGAGAAATGAGCACAATCCTCAGCTCGGCGGCACCGGCCGGCGCGTCAACTTCAATCCGCTGGCGATGCCGCGCAACAGTGCCGGCAAGCCGGTCGACCCGAGCGAGTGGAACCGCAACGACGGCTTTTCACCGGGTCAGATGATCGTGACCTACGTCCCCGGACTCGCCGCGAATGCCGACGGCACGATCCCGGGTGCGGCGCCAATCACCGACGTGGCGCGCTCACTCGACGCGGAGGCGCCGATCTTTGTCATCGATGCCGACACTGGGGAGCGTCATCTGGTCTGGGCGGAAATCGACCTCAACGCCAACCTGCTGATGTGGCAATCGGCGCCCGAGGTCCAACCGCACGGCGACCCGGTCAACCGCCCGCAGAGCGACGGCCGCGCCGCGCTGATCATCCGTCCCGCCAAGAACTTCAGAGAAGGCCACCGCTACATCGTGGCGCTGCGCAAGCTGAAGGGCGCCGACGGCAAGACGCTCACTCCGAGCGCGGCGTTCCGTGCCTGCCGCGGTGACGTCGAAAGCACGCTGGTCACCGTCTCGCCCCTGCGCGAACGCTGCGATCACGTCAACGCACTGGTCGAAACGCTGGCTTCGTTTGAGTCCGGTTTCGACGCCGACGACCTCTACCTGACCTGGGACTTCACCGTCGCCAGCGCGAAGAACAACGTGGGCCGTCTGGCCCACATGCGTGACGATGCGTTCAATTCGCTCGCCACGCAGCCCGGCACGGACTGCACGCGGCACGCCGACGGCGCCGCCTGCCGAGCGCCCAAGTTCACGGTGGAATCCGTCACCGACGCCCCGCAGCCCGGCATCGCGCGCCGCATCGAGGGGTCCCTCACGGTGCCCAGCTATGTCGTGCCGATGGATGCCACGCCGGCCGACAACCCGCAGGTGTCGGCGGTGCTGCGCGCCATGTGCGAGAACATCCCGGCGAGTGCGCCGCAGCCGTTCCGCGACGGCTGCCACGACTTCCTGGAAGCCGGCAGCATCGGTCAGGGCGCAACCCTGCCGCCCAATCGCCTGCATTACAACCCGGCCGACGCCCTCAATCCCGCCGATCCGCTGGGCAACCGCTACGGCGATGGACTGCCCGACCGCGTCGGCGGCGTGAGCGAAATGAGCACGCGTTTCATGTGCCAGATCCCGGACAAGGCCCTGAGCGAGGGGCCGTCCCGCGCCGGCATCTACGGGCATGGACTGCTCGATGCGCGCGTCGCGATCACCTACGACGGCGTGCCCGATCTTTCGCGCGAACACAACTTCATGTTCTGCGCGGTGGACCTGTTCGGCTTCTCCACCGGTGACCTGGTCAACGTCGCCAGCACGCTGGTGGACCTGTCGAACTTCGGGGTGGTGCCGGATGGCTCGCAGCAGGGACTGCTGAACTACCTGTTCCTGGCGCGCCTGCTCGCGCACCCGCAGGGCTTTGCCGCCGCCGCGGCATTTCAGGACGCTCAGGGCAAACCGCTGTTCGACCGCCGCGAAGTCTTCTACGACGGCAATTCGCAGGGCGGTATCGTCGGTGGCGTCGTGCTGGCCATGTCCAAGGACGTCAACCGCGGCGTGCTCGGCTCGCTGGGCATGAACTACTCCACGCTGCTCCAGCGCAGCAGGGATTTCGATCCGTATTCGACGGCGTTGTATGCCGCGTACACCGAGCCGCTGGACCGGATGTTCCTGTTCTCGATGATGCAGATGCTGTGGGATCGCTCCGAGAACAACGGTTACGCCCAGCATCTGACCGAGAAGTCGCCGGTCGAGGGCGGTCCGGTCGATGCGGCGCTGCTGCATCCGATGTTCGGTGACCAGCAGGTCACGATGTGGAGCGCCGACGTCATGGCGCGCACGATGGGCATTCCGGTCGACTACCGGATGAACCAGCGCGTTGCACGCGCACTGGGCACCAGCGGCCGTCACCCGGATCACGCGCCCGGATATCCGCAGCCGCCCCCGAGCTACGACGCCGAAGGCTATTCAAACGCGGGCTCGGCCCTGTACATCTGGGATGACAAGCGCACGGAAATCCCTCCGGTCGGCAATGTTCCGCCACGCGCCGGTCGCGATCCGCATGACGACTCGGCGAAGAAAGCGGTCGGCCGCTGCCAGAAGGCGCACTTCCTGCACCGCAACGGGCGCCTGCTGGACATCAACACCGATGCGTTCAGGCCGGAGGAGCCCGCTTCGACGTTCACCTGTCCGCCGCAGCCGGACAACAGCGGCGCGCCGCCCGCCGGCACGCTGCCGCCTCAGGATCTGCTGTCGCAGCTGTTGGCGCTGCTGCAGGCCGGTGATGTCTTCGGCGCGCTCGATCTGCTAATCAACGTTGCCGGCGAGCTGGCCGGCAGCGCCCTGATCCAGGTCGCGCAGGCGATCGGTGATGCCATGGGGATCAGCCTGCCGCTACCCGGCCAGGATCCCGATCCGGTGCTGCCGCCCGCGCAGCCACTGCTCGCGGGTGTGGCGAAAAAGGCGATCGAGGTCCCGGTGGGCACGCCGCTGGGCGGCTACCTGCGTCCGCCGGTTGCGGGCGAGTACATTCCGGGCGCCGAGGCCTTTGCCGAAGGCGATCCCAGCGTGTTCTTCAACGAGCTGGTCAACTTCATCCCCCGACAGGCCGATGCCTGCGACCCGTCTCATCCCGATACGTGCCCGCCGCTGGCGCCGATTCCCGACGAGTTGCGCACGGTGCATTCGCCCTACGCGACGCTGTCGCCGCCCAGCCGCGGCTATTACGACTCGCTGGTGGCCAAGGCGGTGGCGCTGTACGACGGCAACGACTACATCGTCCTGGTCAAGACCGATTTCATCGGCATGCTCGACGAGGTGGTACAGGAGGTGAAGGCGGAGGTGCAGGCGCGTCGTCCGCAGATCGATCTCGGCGACGGCCTGATCATGTCGGCCACGCACACGCATGACGGCCCAGGCGCGCTGGCTAACCACTCCACGCGCTATTTCTGGCTGGCGATGGACGTTTACCAGCATGACGTTTACCGCCGCATCGTCGCTCAGCTGGCCGACGTGGTGGTGGCTGCGCTCGACAATCTCAAGCCCGCGCGCATCGGCCATGGCCATGGCGTGGAGACCGAGGGGCTCAACGGCTATCGCCGCGGCCGCCTGTCGAGCTACGACCTCGGCAAGAACGACGCGCTGCGCAAGCGCATCGGCGTGCTGCGCGTGGACGATGCCAGCACCCACGAGCCGATGGCTGTGGTGATCAACTGGGCCGCTCACGGCATCGCCTTCGACGTCGAGAACCAGTATTTCTCCGGCGACGTGCTGGGATCAGTCGAGCGCGAGACCGAACAGCTGATGCGGGTGCCGGTGGCGATGCTGGTGCAGAACACCGGCGGCGACGTCAGCCCGCGCGGCGTCAGCAACGACAACAAGCTGCAGCGCATCGAGAGCTACGGCAAGCGCATGGCGCCGCAGGTGGCCGCCATCAGCCAGGGCATCACCGCCTT
>JBFHQK010000272.1:0-3637 GCA_041592255.1 Fontimonas sp. | reverse complement strand
CAGCTTGGCGCGGCGCACGTCACCGCGACGCTTGACGCTGATTTCAGCAACCTGCGGGCTATAGGTCTGGAACACGCGCTCGACGCCTTCGCCGTGCGAGACCTTGCGCACCGTGAACGCGGAGTGCATGCCGCGATTGCGCTTGGCGATGACCACGCCCTCGAAGGCCTGCAGGCGCTCGCGGTCGCCCTCCTTCACCTTCACCTTGACCTCAACCGTGTCGCCGGCGCGGAAGTCCGGGACCGTCTTGGCCATCTGCTCCGCCTCCAGGGCGGCAATGATCTTGTTCGCGCGCATCGTCTTCACCTTTCCTCGTTGACCCGCTGCTCGGCGATGAACTCGCGTAGCAACGCCTTAGCCTCTTCATCCAACGCGATCCCGTCCAGCAGGTCGGGCCGCTTCAACCACGTCTGTCCCAGCGCCTGCTGGTACCGCCAGCGCGCAATCCGCGCATGGTCGCCACTCAACAGCACCTCCGGCACCGGCTGCCCGCGCCAGCTTTCTGGACGCGTGAAGTGCGGGTGATCCAGCAGCCCGGAGGAGAACGAGTCGTTCGCCGCCGATGCCGCATGCCCCAGCACTCCGGGCAACAGCCGCGCAATGGCATCCACCACCACCATCGCCGCCAGTTCGCCGCCGGACAACACGAAGTCACCCAGCGACAACTCAAAATCCACTTCCGCGCGGATGAAGCGCTCGTCCAGCCCTTCATACCGACCGCACAACAACACCAGGGCCGGCTCCTGCGCCAGGCGTTCCGCCCAGCGCTGATCGAAGCGTTCACCCTGCGGCGACAGCAGCACCACCCTGCCACCGCCTACCGCTTCCTTGGCGGCCCGCACACCCGCCACCAGCGGCGCGGCTTCCATCACCATCCCGGGCCCGCCGCCATAGGGCCGATCATCGACCCGCCGCCAGCGGTTCTCGCTGTAGTCGCGCAAATCGCGCGCCCGCAACGCGAGCTGCCCGCCTTCGACGGCAATGCGCGGCATGCCGTACCGCGCGACCTGCTCCACCAACTCCGGGAACAGGCTGAGCACCTCGATCTTCATCACCAGTCCGGTTCCCAATCGCAGACGATGCGACCGGACGCCAGCTCCACGCGTTTGACCACGGCGCGGCGCACGAACGGAATCAGCCGCTCCACACCCGCCTCGTCGACGACCACCAGCACATCCTGCACGCCGTTGCTCGTCATATCCCGCACGCTGCCCAGCAACACGCCGGACGCGTTCACCACTCGCAGGCCGATCAGATCGGCCCAGTAATACTGCCCCCGGGGCAGCGGCGGCAGATTCTCGCGGTCTACCGCGATTTCCGCCCCGATCAACCGCGCTGCGGCGTCACGGTCATCGACCGCACGTCCGTGCGCGTCATCGATCTGCGCCACCACGCCGGCTCCGTGCGCGCGGCCCTCGACGATACGGGCCTGATATTCCCGGCCGTCCTGCCGGATCCACCAGCGCGGATAGTCGAGAATCCGGGCCGCCGGGCGGGTCTGCGAATCGATCCGCAGCCACCCCCGCACGCCATACACTCCGGCGACGCGGCCCAGCGTCACCCGGGGTGCCGGCATCGGGCTCAGGCGGCCGCCTTCGGCGCCGTCTTGATCAGATACGCGACGCGCTCGGAAACCTGCGCGCCGTTCTTCTGCCACTGCTCGATCTTGGCGATATCCAGCACCAGCTTCTGTTCTGCGCCCTTGGCGTTGGGGTTGTAATAGCCCACGCGCTCGATGAAGCGACCATCGCGCGGACTGCTCTTCTCGGTCGCGACGACATGATAGAAGGGCCGCTTCTTGGCGCCGGCGCGTGCCAGACGAATCGTTACCATGATGGTTTATCCAATGACAAAAGCGGCACCGGGCCGCCGAAAGGCCGCGTATTGTAGCGACTTCGTCACGGATTTCCAGTGTGTTCCGATGCTTGCACTGCCGCCACCGGTTTTTGCAGCAGGCCGAACACCCGCTGACGCAGATCTTCACTGAAGTGAGTGCTATAGCCTTGGTAGATCTGCCGGATGCGGCCCTCCCGGTCGACCAGGTAGGTCGCCGGCAGGCGCTGCACGCCGTAGTCGCGCGCGGCAAAGCCGATGGCGTCGACCACCACAGGGAAGCCCACCGGCCACGCACGCAGGAAGCGCCGCACGTCATCGACGCGGCGATCGAGCCCGACCGCCAGCACCTCGAAGCGATCGCCGAATCCGGCCGCGCGGACCTCCCGATGCAGCCGATCAAGCCGCGGCATGGCCTGGGCGCAGGGTCCGCACCACGACGCCCAGAACTCCACCACCCGCACGCGACCCGGCAACGCACTGAGCCGCATGCGCTCGGGACCATTGACCACCACGCCGGAGGCTTCCGGCGCCAGGTCGCCCGGCTCCGCCGCGGACCCCGCCCCCGCGCCGGCGAGCAGGACAAGCGCCAGCGTCACCGCGAGCCGGCGCACCACAGCGCTAGCGTCGCGGCAGCATGCCGGGCGGCAGGCGACCGCCCATTGCACGCATCAGCTTGGCCATGCCGCCACTGGCGACCTTCTTCATCATGTCGCGCGTGGTCTCGAACTGGCGCAGCAGGCGGTTGACTTCCTGCACCTCGACGCCGGAGCCCGCGGCGATGCGGCGCTTGCGTGCGGCCTTGATCAAGTCGGGAAAGTGCCGCTCCTGACGGGTCATCGAGTTGATGATCGCGATCGTGCGCCGCACCTGCTTGTCCGCATCGACCTTCTGCAGCTGCGCCTGCATCTGCGCACCACCCGGCAGCTTCTCGAGCAGCGCCGACATGCTGCCCATGTTCTGCATCTGCAGCATCTGCTCGCGGAAATCCTCGAGGTCGAAGCTTTTCGATTTCTTCAGCTTCTCGGCGAGCTTGACCGCCTTGTCCTGATCGACCTTGCGAACCGTCTCCTCGATCAGTCCGAGCACGTCGCCCTGGCCGAGAATGCGCGCGGCAATGCGGTCGGGATGGAAGACTTCGAGCTTGTCCGATTTCTCGCCGACGCCGATGAACTTGATCGGCTTGCCGGTGACCTGGCGCACCGACAGCGCCGCGCCGCCGCGGGCGTCGCCATCGACCTTGGTCAGCACCACGCCGGTCAGCGGCAGCACGTCGGCAAACGCGCGCGCGGTCTTGGCGGCGTCCTGACCGGTCATGCTGTCGACGACGAACAGGGTCTCGACCGGCTGCAGCGCGGCATGCAGCGCGGCAATCTCGCGCATCATCGCCTCGTCGACGGCGGTGCGCCACGCCGTGTCGACGAGCAGCACGTCGACGTACTGCTTTCTGGCCTCCGCCAGCGCCGCGGTGGCAATCGCCACCGGCTCCTGGCCGACCGCCGAGGCGAAGCACTCGACGCCGACCTGCCCAGCAACGATCCGCAACTGCTCGATCGCCGCGGGCCGGTACACGTCGCAGGACACGACCATGACTTTCTTGTTCTCGCGCTCCTTGAGCAGGCGCGCGAGCTTGCCGGTCGTGGTGGTCTTGCCGGAGCCCTGCAAGCCGGCCATCAGCACGATCGCCGGCGGCTGCTGGCGCAGACTCAGGGGCTCGGCCTTGCCGCCCAGGGTCTCGGCCAGCTGCTGCTGCACCACGCGCAGGAACTCCTGCCCCGGCGTCAGCGACTGGGTGACACCCAGT
>JBFHQK010000271.1:0-3672 GCA_041592255.1 Fontimonas sp. | reverse complement strand
CGGCACGGCGGTCGTCGGGCGCCGCTACACCGCCTCGTGACCGGCCTGCTGCGCCTGTTCGGTCAGCTGCGCGGCGTGCCGTCCCGGCGAGCCGGTGCGCCGGCACAGCAGACCGTAGAACGTCGGCACGATGTAGAGCGTCAGCACCGTCGAGAACGCCACGCCAAAGAAGATGACCACGCCCAGGATCTGCCGCGCTTCGGCGCCCGCGCCCGAGGCCAGCATCAGCGGCAGGCTGCCGGCGATCGTCGACAGCGAGGTCATCAGGATCGGCCGCAGGCGGATGCGCCCGGCCTCGATCAGGGCATCGTCAAACGCATGACCGGCGTCGCGCAGCTGGTTGGCGAACTCGACGATCAGAATGCCGTTCTTCGCTGCCAGTCCGATCAGCATGACGATGCCGATCTGCGAGTAGATGTTCAGCGTCATGCCCAGCGCCCACAGTGCCCCCAGCGCACCGAAGATCGCCAGCGGCACCGTGGTCATGATCACGATCGGGTGCACGAAGCTTTCGAACTGCGCTGCCAGCGCGAGATAGACGATCAGCAGCGCCATCGCGAAAGTGAGGACGATGGCCGAGCCGGCGTCATGGAATTCACGCGAGTCGCCGCGGTAGCCGATCTGCACCGTATCCGGCAGCTCCTCGCGGATGATGGTTTCCAGATATGTCAGCGCCTCGCCCAGGGTGTAGCCGGGCGCCAGATTGGCCGATAGCGTGATCGAGCGCACGCGGTCCAGACGGTTGTAGGCGGCCGCCGCGGCGGATTCCCGTGTGCTGACGAGATTCGACAGGGGCACCAGTGCGCCATCGGTCTGTGACCGGACATAGATGCTGGCGAGCGCCTCGGGTGTGCGCCGCGTGGTTTCGGGCGACTGCAGGATGATGTCGTACTCTTCGCCGCCGCGTTCGAAGCGGGTCACGCGGCGTCCGCCCATGAACGTTTCCAGCGCGGCGGCGACTGCGGAGACCGGCACGCCGAGGTCGCCGGCCCGTTGCAGATTGACCTCCAGCTCGATCTGCGGCTTGGTCTCCTTGTAGTCGGAGTCCAGCCGCTGCAGCTGCGGATTCTCTCTCGCGCGCGCGAGAATGCGGTCGCGCCAGGCGGCGAGCTCGTCGTAGCTGCCCCCGCCGATCGCCACCTGGACCGGCTGCCCCGAGCCGCCGACGCCAAAGCCGGAGCGCTGGAAGATCGAAGTGCGCACGCCCGGCAGGTCGAGCAGGCTGCGGCTGTAATCCTCGGCGATCTGTTGCGAGCTGCGGCTGCGCGCATCCCACGGCGTCAGCGACACGATGAAGCGTGCGGTGCTGACTTCCTCACCGCCGCCGAAGTCCGGCACACGTGCCAGTACACGCTCGATCTCGCCCTGGCCGAGCTGGCGCATGACCTGGGCTTCGATCTGATCGACATGGGACTGCGTGTAGCCCAGGCTCGCGCCCTCGGGCGCGTTGACGCGAATGAAAAAGCCGCCGCGGTCTTCGGTCGGCGTGAACTCCTGCGGGATCACCCGGAACAGGAACACCAGGCCGGCGCCCAGCGCCAGCAGCAGCAGCGCCGGCAGCAGCGGATGGGGCAGCGAGCGGCGCAGCGAGCGCTGATAGTGTGCGGACAGCCACTCGAAGCCACGGTCGAGGCGGTCGATCAAGCCACTGCTGTGATCGTTGCGGCGCAGCAGCAGCGACGACAGTACCGGCGACAGCGACAGTGCAACCACGGATGAGCAAACCACGGCCGAGGCCAGTGCCAGCGCAAACTCGCGGAACAGGCGTCCGACGTTGCCCTGCAGGAAGCCCAGCGGCACGAACACCGCGCACAGCACCACGGTGGTGGCAACGACTGCGAAGCCGACCTCGCGGGTGCCGCGGAACGCCGCCAGCAGCGGGGGTTCGCCGAGCTCCAGGCGCCGGTGGATGTTCTCGACCACGACGATGGCATCGTCCACCACCAGTCCGATCGCCAGCACCAGCGCGAGCAGGGTCAGGATGTTGACCGAGAAACCGAACAGATACAGGAACAGGAACGAGGCGATCAGCGAGATCGGGACCGTCACCGCCGGCACCAGCGTCGCGCGGCCGCTGCCCAGAAACAGGAACAGCACGGCAATCACGCTCAATGCGGCAATCGCGAGGGTGTTGAGGACTTCGCTCAGCGACGCAGAGATGAAGTCCGAGGAGTCGTAATTCAGCTCCAGCTTCATGCCCTCCGGCAGCGTGCCCTGCAACTGGGACATCAGCAGCTTGGCCGCTTCGGCGACCTGCAGCGTGTTGGCCTTCGAGGTCTTAATCACGCCCAGGCCCAGCGAATTCACGCCGTTGGCCTTGAACGAGCCGCGCGGGTCCTCAGGCCCCAGCTCGACCCGCGCCACGTCGGCGAGGCGCACCGCAAAGCCGTCCGCGCCGCGCGCGATCACGAGGTCGTTGAAATCCGCGGCGGTGTGGAACGGGCGGGTCGCGCGCACGCTGAACTCTCGGTCCAGCGACTCGATGCGGCCGGCGGGGCGCTCTATGTTCTGCTGGCGCAATGCGTTCTCGACGTCCTCGGCGGTGAGACCGCGCGCGGCCAGGCGCGCGCGGTCGAGCCAGACGCGCATGGCATACCGCTGGCCGCCGCCCAGGCGCACTTCGGCAACGCCGTCGACGGTCGTGAAGCGGTCGACCAGGTAGCGCGCGGCGTAGTCAGTCAGCGCCATCGTGTCGAGGCGGTCGCTGGTCAGCACCATCCACAGGATCGGGTTGGCGTCGGCATCGGCCTTGACGACTTCCGGCGGATCGGCCTGATCCGGCAGATTGCCGAGGACGCGCGAAATGCGGTCGCGCACGTCATTGGCGGCGTCGTCGATGTCCCGCGACAGCGAGAACTCGATTGCGATCTGCGACTGGCCGTCGCGCGACGAGGACGAAATCGAGCGGATGCCCTCGATGCCGGATACCCGATCCTCGATGAGCTGCGTGATCTGGCTCTCGATGATCTCGGCTGACGCGCCCGGATAGTTCGTGCGCACGGACACGATCGGCGGATCGATGTCCGGGTACTCGCGCACGGAGGTGCTGGCCAGGCCAAACAGCCCGAACACGACCAGCAGCAGGTTGATCACGGTCGCCAGGACCGGACGCTTGACGGAAGTGTCAGAAAGCCACACGGACGCGCGCTCGGAAAAAACTGCCGCATGATACGCGCCGCCTCGGCGCCGCTGCACTCGTGATGTCGCCGCCCCTGCTGATCAGGGCGTGGGCTGCGGCAACGCGGGCGCCAGCGCGAAACGCACGCCCAGTCCGCCGAGCAGGGCCTTGCCGCGCGTGGTCAGGTCGGTGACGAAGCGAAACTGCTGCGACGCCTCGACCGGATACGCCTTGAGGCGGTAATGGGTTCCCCAGGGCTGTTCGCGGACGACGACGCTGATCGGCAGCGCGAGGTGCAGGTAGGGGCTGCTCAGGGCAACGTCGCGCAAGGCATCGATCACGCGGGCGCTGCCGTGCTGCGGATCGAGGTAGAAATCCGCAATGCACAACAGGCGCGGGCTGCCGTCGTTGGCATTGAAGATCGCTTGTGTCCAGAGTTGTGCATGCGGAATGGCGACCACCGTGTCGTCCGGGGTCACCAGCTCGACCGTGCGCATGCCGACATGACGGACCTCGCCATAGATGCCGTTGACTTCGATCCAGTCGCCGGGGCG